>VBFF01000068.1 GCA_005889285.1 Chloroflexota bacterium | reverse complement strand
AGCAGGCCGGCCACGACGCCCAGGGTGATGGTGCAATCGCCGCCGAGCACGATCGGGATCAGCTCGCGCTCGACCGCGCTTGCGACAGCGTCGGCCACCTGGCGCGCGACCTTCACCACCTGTGACTGGCTCTGCCGCTTGCGCTCGGCGCGATCCGGTGCAAAGCGAGCAACCGGGAGATCGCCGAGGTCTTCGACGTCGAGGCCGGCTTCGCGCAGCGCGCCCAGCAACCCGGCCGTGCGCAGCGCGGACGGCGCCTTTTCCTGCCCGGGGCCATGGGCACCGGCACTAGAGGGAACGCCAATCAGCCCGAAGTTCATCGTCCTTCCTGGTACGGTACCTCGACACGCGCCAGAACGTGCGAGCCATCTCGGACCATCCGCCGGAGGCCCTCCGGCGTGGGCGCGCCCCACATCCCCCAGCGCTCAACGATCATCTCCTGGACGGCGCCCCCGAGCTCTGCCGGATCGACAAAGCGCACCCGCCCCTCGACCGACGGACCACCTCCGGGGACCGTCAAGCGCGTCCAGGGGTCGGTGCGCCATCGTGCCACGCGAAGCGCGTAGGCGTAATTGAAAAGGTAGATCTCGCCATCGGCGGTGACGATGAACCAGGCCCGGACCGCCCGCTCGCGGCCGTCCTCGCGCGAGCTAACCAGTAACTCATCCGTGCCATTGAGGGCTTTCTCAAATTCCGGGGGAAGCACGCCCGTCAGAATAAGCCGATGACGCGAGTGGTCCTGCTCGGGCTGGATGGCTTTCCCCACCGCGCCATCTCCGCCGACCTCACGCCGCGCATGTGGGACCTCGCGCAGCGAGGCGGTCGGGCCTCGAGCGGCGGCACCACCGACCTCCCCTCCTCGACCGATCCGGGGTTCTGCTCCCTGCTGACCGGCTGCCGGCCGTCGACCCACGGCGTTCGAACCACCTCGTGGCGTTACGCGAAGTTGCCGGCGTGGGCTGGCCTCGAGACACCCGGCGTGCCCACCATCTTCGATGGCTGCCGCGCGGCGGGGATCCGCACCGCGGCCATCGTGGCGGACGACCGTGGCCTCCTTTGTACCGGATCGGCCGACACTCGCTGGCCCCCCGGCGGTGCCATCCCGCCTGGAACGACGCTGGATGCGCACGGCTATCCCGTGAACGCGGCCGTTCGTCCCCATCTGATGGACGCGCTCGGCGAGGAGGCCAATGGCTTCGTCTTCGGACACCTGAACGAATCTGACACCGCCGGGCACGACCACGGCCCGGAGAGTGAGGCGGCCCAAGCGTGCTACCGTGCCACGGACGAGGTCGTCGGCGAGCTGCTCGACGCGCTCGCCCGCGGCTGGGCGGAGACCGTCATCATGATCGTCTCCGATCACGACATGCAGTCACGGAACGGATCGGTGCCAATCGACCCCATGGCACACAACACGCACGGCTGGTGGGACGCGTATATCCCGGACGGCGGTGCCGCCCTGGTCCATCTTCTTCCCGGGGTAGATCGGCATGAAGCCGGCGCAGCCCTCGAGCGAATCGACGGCATCGAAACGTGCGTGGCGTCGAATGACTCGCTGGCGATCGTCGGCGCCGAACCGGGACGCATCTTCGCGGCGCCCATCTATTCCGCGGGAGGCTTCCACGGCGCCCCGGTTACCGCCCGCACCGTCGCGCTGGTCGGGGGCGGGCACCCGGCGGTAGCAGCGATCGCCCACGCGATGACGGCGAAGCGACCCCATCTCACCGATTGGGCACCGACGATTGCGGCCCTTCTCGGAATCGACCTCGGCCCTGTCGACGGCCTCAGCCTGCTGGCTTAGGCGGTCGCAGCCGGCACCGGCGTCCGGCGCGTCAGGAAGGCACGGACACATTGGTCGGCGCCGCTCGTGATGGCCGGGCCGTGGCCAAAATAGGCGCGCTCATAGGCGAGCGTCTCAAGTCGTTGCGGCGCTTGCAGGGCAAGGCGGTGGGAGTGATTGACGTTCCAGGGTGGGGTGCGGATTCCCCGTTCGTTGTTGAGGATGTCGCCGAGAAAAAGCGCCGACTCGGATTCCGAGTGAAGACCGATGCTGCCCGGCGTGTGGCCCGGTCCGTGCACCACCGTCAGTCCCGCGATGGTCTCGCCGTCCTCGAGCAGGCGCGCCGCCCGCCCCGCGCAGGTTACGACGAATCGGGCCAGTCCCACAGGCAGGCGGTCGGCCAGGCCCCATAACGTCATCCGTTCCCGAGGCCGGCGCGGATGCAGGTACGCCGCGTCCGCTGTGTGCACGGCGAGACGCGCTCCGGTTGCCTGGCACAGGGCGAGCGCGGTGCCCGCGTGGTCGATGTGGTGGTGGGTGAGGACGACCCAATCGATCCGGCCCAGGGCTTGTGCCTCGACGAAGCGAAGGACCGCGCGGAAGCTGCCGGTATATCCAGGATCGATGACGGCGAGACCCTCGTGGTGCTGATGCAGGTACGCCTGCGCGCCGCGAACGCCAGGAATCCGGCGGATCACATCCTCATTATTTACGGCCGGTGGAATCCCGGCTGGGGCACCTCGACGGGAGCGGGCGGCGGCTCCTGGATCTCCGGCTGTGGCGGCTGGGGCGCCAGCTCGGGTCCTGGCGGGTCGCCCACGTTCGGCTGGCCGGGGTTGGGAATCACGGGATCGGGCATGCCGGGCTGATTTTCCATCGCTCTTCAGCTTAACTTAAAGTTGACAGGCACGCTATAATGTTTACGTTCTAGGATTGCTCTAGACGGTGCGACTGGAAGGAAGGAGGGCGTTGATGGATTCTGCTCCGCGGGCTTCGGCCACCGACTCGGCGCGGACGACCGCGAACGGCAACGGCCCGCACGGCCTGATCGATCTGGCACGGGTGGCGGTCGAAGATACCGTCCGCCTGGTCCAGCAGGAGATCCAGCTGGCCAAGATCGAGCTCAAGGAGATGCTGCAGAGCAACATCAAGGCTGCCGTGTTCCTCGGGATCGCGGCGATCTGCGGCCTGCTCTTCTTCATCATGCTCCTGGTCACGATCGCACTCATCATCCCGGCGCACGCGCTCGTCGCCGGCATCGAGACGGTGCTCTTCCTGGTCTTGGCCCTGATCCTCGGCCTCGTCGGAAAAAGCATGCTCCTGATCGGACCGCCCCCCAAGACGATGACCACGCTGAAGGAGGATGCCGAGTGGGCCAAACAAGTACTGAAGCGAAACGGGAAGTAGAGCAGACCCGTGCCCACCTCGGGGAAACGTTAGAGGCGCTCCAGCTGCGCGCCAAGCGCAACCTCGATCTCAAGACGCAGCTGCAGACCAATCACGTCCTCCAGCTGGTGGTCGGCACGCTGGTGCTGGCGGTCACTGGCTTTGCGGTGTTCGGCTATCGCACGCGTCGCCGTCGCTCGACGGCGGAGCAGCTCGCTCGCAAGTTGAAGCTGAATGATCTTCGCGATCGCCTCGAGGAGTTTCGTGACGACGCCAGAGCCTGGGCGTCGGCGCAGAAGCGCATCGTCAAGGCGGACGGGAAGAAGAAAGTCGAAGTCCAATCCAAGGAGAGCATCGGGCGGCGACTGCTGATCAGCGCCGCAGAGGCGGCGCTCACCGCGCTGGCGGCCGGCTACGCGCGCCGTCTGGTCAGCGGCTCGAGCACCCCGCACGAGAGCGGGCACGCGGCCGTCTCGAAGAAGCGATAGACAAGGGCGCACCGACTCCACGCAAGGGCGGGCCTGTGGCTGACCCGCGCCCGGCGGCGCCGCAACCGGCGCCACGGATGCGCGCCTCGGCAGCCCGGTCGGCGCGTTGGCCTCAGAACTGGCTCGACTGGCTCAGGATCCGGCGTAACTGGATGACGGTCGCGGGCATCGCGTTCGGCCTGATCCTGCTGCTGGTGCTGGGCACCTTCGCCTACGCTTACGCCACCCTGCCCGATCCCAGCCGGCTGGACCTGGCCGCCGGTGACGTCAAGATCGTCGACCGAAACCTCAACACGATCGAGGTACGCAACGCCCAGGGCGTGCGTGTCATACCGAAAGAGCTGACGGACATCAGTCCCAACTTGCAGAACGCGACCATC
Organism: Chloroflexota bacterium; assembly: GCA_005889285.1. Lineage (GTDB taxonomy): Bacteria > Chloroflexota > Dormibacteria > CF-121 > CF-121 > CF-13. The sequence continues at coordinate 1,486 of VBFF01000068.1, read as the reverse complement.
GCCGTCGAGGACAAGCACTTCTACCAGCACCACGGCGTCGACTGGGGACGGGTCATCAAAGCGGGCATCATCGACGTCATCACCCGCAAGCCGCAGCAGGGCGCCAGCACCATCACGGAACAGCTGGCCAAGATCGCCATCCTGCGATCGCCCCAGAAGACGATCCTGCGCAAGCTGCGCGAGGCGCTACTGGCAACGGCCCTGGAATCGAAGTACAGCAAGGCGGACATCCTCAAGCTTTATCTCAACTCCATCTACTACGGGCACAACGCCACCGGCGTCGAGGCCGCCGCCGAGGTCTATTTCGGGAAGCACGCCAAGGACCTGACGCTGGGTGAGGCCTCCCTGCTCGCCGGCTTGCCGAATGGTCCCAGCTACTACGATCCTGCGCTCCACAAAGAGCGGGCGCTCGCCCGGCAGGCGGTCGTGCTCGACGCCATGGTGAACACCGGCATGATCACCAGCGCCCAGGCCGAGCAGGCGAAGAACGAGCCGCTGACGTTTGTCTTCAAGGAGAACCGGAGCAGCCTGGCGCCCCACTTCGTCGACTACGTTTTCGATCAATTGGAGACGGTCTATGGGCCGTCCGCCATCAACACCGGTGGTCTCACGGTCAAGACCACGCTCGACCTCAATCTGCAGAAGGCGGCCGAGCAGGCCGTGGCCGTCGGTCAGCAGCGCCTGGGACGGCTTGGCGCCGACAATGGTGACTTCTTGGCGATCGACCCCAAGACCGGTCAGATCCTGGCGATGGTCGGCTCAGCCGACTACCTCAACAACGACATCAAGGGCCAGTTCAACGTCGTGACGGCACTTCGCCAGCCGGGCTCGTCCTTTAAGCCCTACGCCTACGAGCAGGCCTTCAAATCGCACAAGCTCACCATGGGCAGCCCGCTGGACGATACCTCGCGGCATTTCGCCAACGGGCAGTTCCATGACTTCGACTTCCGCGACATGGGCATCATCTCGGCGCACAAGGCGCTCTTGCTCTCCCGCAACATCCCGGCGCTCGAGACGATGCAGACCGCGGGTGTCGACAACGTCGTCAACTTCGCCCACGACATGGGGATCACGACGCCACTCAAGAGCGAGGTGACGACCGCGATCGGATCGAGCGAGGTCCGCCTCTTGGACCATGCCGTCGGCTATGGCGTGTTTGCCACCGGCGGAACGCGGCACGATCCGGTGTCGCTGCTCGAAGTCAAAGACAAAGACGGCAACACCCTCGACAATCCGAACAAGCCCCAGGGCAAACAGGTCATCAGCGCCCAGGAGGCGTACCTGATCACCGATATCCTCAAGGACTACTCGAGCCAGTGGAACCTGGGCTGGAACAAGCCGTTCGCCGGCAAGTCGGGAACAACGAACAACTACCGCGACGCCTGGATGATGGCCTACTCGCCAAACCTGGTGATCGGCGCCTGGGTTGGACATACCGGACCCGGCAACCAGGACATGAACGGGGTTTACGGCACCATGGTCGGCA
>VBFF01000067.1 GCA_005889285.1 Chloroflexota bacterium | reverse complement strand
GGGTGATACCGGGAGCCTCGCGCTGGGAACCGCGATGGCCGCCGCGGCGATCGCCACGGGCTTTCTCTGGTATCTGCCGCTGCTCGCCCTGGTCTTCGTCGTCGAGACCATCTCCGTGATCGCGCAGGTGGCGAGCTTCAAGATGACCGGCAGGCGCGTCATCAAGATGTCGCCGCTGCACAACCACTTCATCGTCTCCGGATGGCGCGAAACGCCGCTGGCGCTGTGGTTCTGGGCCGGCTCGCTGGTCGCCGCCGCGCTGGTGCTGGCGCTGGCGCGGCCGGGAGCGCCGGCCTAGGGATGAAAGGGCGGCAGGCGCTCATCCTCGGCTACGGCCGCAGCGGCCGGGCGGCGGCATCCTTCATTGCCGCTCGCGGCGGGTCGGTCCGCGTGGTCGACCGCGCTGACACGCCGGAGCTGAGGGCGGACCTCGACCGGGCCGGGATCAGCGGCCGGCTGGGCGGCTATGGTCCAGAGGACCTCGACGGCCGGGACCTCCTGGTGGTGAGCCCGGGCGTGGCCTGGGACGAACCGCTGGTCGAGACCGCGCGCCGGCGCGGCATCGAGGTCACCAGTGAGATCGATCTCTTCTTCCGCGCCTGCCCTTCCCATATCGCCGGGATCACCGGCACCAATGGCAAGACGACGACTACCGCGCTCACCACCGAGGTCTTTCGCGCCGGCGGGCTGCGGGTGATGCGGGGCGGCAACATCGGCGAGCCCGTGCTCGACCGCATCGACCAGCTCCGCCCTCAGGACTGGGTGGTGCTCGAGCTGAGCAGCTTTCAGCTGGAGTCGATCACGACGCCGCGCCTGAACATTGGCGTGGTGCTCAACGTGACGCCCGACCACCTCGACCGGCACCGGTCGTTCGCGCGCTACGTCGAGATCAAGGCCCGCGCGATTGCCTTCATGCAGCCGGAGGACCGTGCCGTGCTCAACGTCGACGACCCGGCCTGCGCCGGGATGCGAACCAGGACCCGCGGCCAGGTGCTCGCTTTCGGTCTGCATCAACCTGTCGACCGTGGGGTCAGCCTGGCGGATGGCTGGATCACGATCGTCCACGCGGCGGTGAAGCGCCAGGTGCTGCCGGCCGCGGAGGTCCCGCTGCCGGGCGAGCACAACCTGAGCAACGTCATGGCGGCCGTGGGGGCGGGCGACGCCGCCGGCATCGATCCGCAGCAGATCGCCGGCGCGGTGCGGCAGTTCAAAGCGGTCGAGCACCGGCTGGAACCGATCGCGACCTTCGACGGCGTTCGCTGGTTCAACGACTCCAAGGCGACCAACCCCGACTCGACCTACAAGGCGCTGGCCGCCTTCCGCGAGCCCATCGTGCTGATCGCCGGCGGGCGTAACAAGGGGATCGAGATCGAGCCGCTGGCGCGGGCCATCGCCGAGCGCGTGGCCGCGCTGGTGACGATCGGGGAGACCGGCGAGGAGCTGGCCCGCCGGGCGCGGGATGCCGGTCTGCAAAAGGTCGAGCGCGCGGCGGACCTCGCCGACGCGGTGCGAAAGGCCGCCGTGCTGGCACCGCCCGGATCCGTGGTCCTGCTGTCGCCGGCCTTCACCAGCTACGACATGTTCCGTGACTACGAGGATCGGGGCCGGCGCTTCAAAGCCACCGTGCTCGCGGAGCTCGGTCGTTGAGGGCGCGGGCCGCGCTCGAGCTGCCGGCCGCCCGCCGGACGCTGGCGTCGACACGCTTGTGGCGTCGGGGCGATCGGGCCCTGGTGCTCGCCGTGGGGGCGCTGACCGCCTTCGGTCTGGTGATGGTCTTCTCCGCGTCGGAGGCGCAGGGCTGGTTGTGGTTCCACAACGCGGCCTACTACTTCGAGCGGCAGCTTCTCTGGCTGGCGCTCGGGGTCGTCCTCCTCTGGGCGGCGGCCCACATTGACTATCACCGGCTGCGGGCGCTCGCGTGGCCGCTGGCGGGCGTGACCCTGGTTCTCATGGTGCTCGTGCTGCTGCCACACTTCGGTGTCGAGGTCAACGGGGCCCGGCGCTGGTTGCGCCTGGGGCCGATGCAGATGCAGCCGGCGGAGCTGGCCAAGGTTGCCAGCATCATCTTCATGGCGCTCTGGTTGGAGCGTCATCGGGAACGGATCGGGTCGCTCGAAGACGGCGTCGTGCCCTTCCTGGCGCTGCTGGCGCTGGTGACCCTTCTCGTCATCCTCGAGCGAGACCTGGGTACCACGCTGATTGTGGCTGCCATCCTGCTGGCCCAGTTCCTGGTCGCGGGTGGACGAAAACGCCATGTCCTCTTGCTGCTGCTGATTGTCGGGCTCTGCCTCTACGTCTTCATCCGGATGGAGCCGTACCGATTGCATCGCATCCTGGCCTTCATCAATCCCTGGGCGGATCCGCTCAACACCGGGTTTCAGGCGATCCAATCCGTGGTCGCGCTCGGCTCTGGTGGTCTTACCGGCGTGGGCCTTGGACACAGCATTCAGAAATACCAATGGCTGCCCTTCGCGCACACGGACTTCATCTTTGCCATCGTGGGGGAGGAGACGGGTCTGTTCGGCACCAGCCTCGTGCTCGCGCTCTTCGGGCTCTTCACCTATCGGGGCTACCGGGTGGCACTCAAGGCGCCCGATGCCTTCGGGTCCCTGCTCGCCTGCGGCGTCACGACCTGGATCGCCGTCCAGGCCCTCGTCAACATCGCGGCCGTCACCGTGACGCTGCCGACGACCGGGATTCCGCTCCCGTTCATCAGCTATGGTGGCTCATCGCTCGCGATCACGCTGCTGGCGGTCGGCATACTGATGAACGTTTCGACCCAGAGCGAGAAGGTGGGATGGATACGGCATGCGAGTATTGATCTCGGGCGGCGGTACGGGCGGACACTTGTTCCCGGCGATCGCCGTCGCGCAGGCGCTGTCGCGGAAAGAACCTGACGCCTCGATCCTGTTCGCCGGGCGGCGCGACGGCATCGAAGCACGCACCGTTGCCGGCTACGGAATGCCCTTCGTGGCCATCCCCGCCGCGCCCCTCTACACCGAGCGGGTGTGGCGCAACTGGACGCTGCCGCTGGTGCTGGGGGCGGCGCTCTATCAATGCTGGCGGCTGCTCGATCGCTTCAAGCCGGACGTCGTCCTGGGGACGGGCGGCTACGTCAGCGTTCCGCTCATCACCGCGGCCGGCCTCGCCCGCGTTCCGATCGTGCTCCAGGAACAGAACCTGATGCCGGGGCGGGCGACCCGAGTCCTCGCCCGTTTCGCCCGGACGGTCGCGACCGCCTACCCAGAATCCTCGCGTTTCCTGCGAGCCTCGACGACGGTGGTGACGGGCACACCGGTGCGGACCGAATTCTGGCGTCGAAAGGACGACTTCCCGGCGCAGCCGCGCACCATCCTGGTGCTGGGCGGCAGCCAGGGAGCGCATCGCCTCAACCAGGCGCTGGCAGATCTTCTGCCCTCGCTCCTGGATCGGCCCGGCCTGGCGATCATGCACCAGACCGGCCCGCGCGAGATCGGGGCCATGCAGGCGGTCAAGGCCGCGCTGCCGGCCCCGGCGGCGGCACGCTACGAACCGTTCGCCTTCGCCACGGACCTCGCCGACCGGATCCGCGTCGCGGACCTCGTCATCAGCCGGGCGGGTGCCAGCACGCTGAGCGAGGTGAGCGCGATCGGCGTCCCCATGATCCTCGTCCCCTATCCATACGCCGGCGGCCACCAGCGCCTGAACGTCACCCCCTACGCGTCGGCCGGCGCCGCCATCGTGATTGCGGACGAGGAAGTCCCCGGCCGGCTCCGCGGCGTACTAACCTCGGTCATCGACGACGCGAGCCGATATCGCACGATGGTCGAGGCCATGCGAGGATTGGGGCGGCCGTACGCCGCCGAAGAAGTCGTGAGGCTCCTCCACGAGGCGGCGCGGCGTCACTGATGCGAATCCATTTCATCGGCATCTGCGGGTACGCGGTCTCGGGCTTGGCGCTGGTTGCCAAACAGCTCGGCAACGAGGTCACCGGCTCCGACGAGGATGCCTATCCGCCGACGACCGACCTGCTGACCCAGGCCGGCATCAAATGGGTCGACGGTCACGCCGCCGGGAACGTGACGCGCTGGGGCAAGCCCGACCTCGTCGTCCAGGGCAATCAGGTGCGCGACGGCAATCCCGAAACCGAAGCGGCGCGCAAGCACCATATCCGCCTCGTCAGCGAGGCCGAGTACTGGGGCGAGCTGACGGCGGACCGCTTTCGCATCGTGGTCGCCGGCTCGGCGGGGAAGACCACGACCGCGAGCCTGATCGCCTGGATCCTCCGCAGCGCCGGTCGCAACCCTGGGTTCCGACTCGGCATGACGGCGCGGGATCTTGGCGCGGCGGCCGCCTGGGGCAGCGGGCGGGAGTTCGTCTTCGAGGGCGACGAGTACACCTCCGCGGTTTTCGATCCGCGGCCCAAGTTTCTTCACTTCGCGCCGCAGCTGGCGGTGCTCACCAACATCGATTGGGACCACCCCGACGTCTTTCCGGATCCGGCGGCCTACGAGGCGGTCTTTCGCCAGCTGCTCGAATATCTCGGCCCGGAAGACCGGCTGATCGCCAACTCCGACGATCCGACGGTGCGCCGGTTGCTGAGCCGGACGCGTGCCAACGTGGAGACCTTCGGCCTGCGCGGCGGGGCGGACTGGCACGGGCGCGACGTGCAGATCGCGGGGGATGGGATGCGCTTCACCGCCTGGCACGAGGGGAAGATCCTCGCCGTCGTCACCACCAGGCTGCCGGGTGAGCACAACGCCGCGAACGCCCTGGCGGCGCTCGCCGCGTCCGTCCGGGTCGGCGTTCCGGTTGCCGCCGCGGTGGAGGCGATCGGGCGCTTCCAGGGCGTCGGCCGGCGCTTCGAGGTCCGCGGCCAGGTGCGCGGCGTCACCCTCGTCGACGACTACGCGCACAACCCCGCCAAGGTACGCGCCACGCTCCAGGCCGCCCAGGACCGCTTTCATCCCGGGCGCGTGCTCGCCTGCTTCGTCCCGCATACCTACTCGCGCACGCGGAGCCTGATGGACGGCTACGCCGACGCCTTTACCGGTTGCGCCCTGGTCGTCATCGGCCCCATCGAGCCCGCCCGGGAGCGTCATCTCGCCCACACCGTCAGCTCACAGGACCTCGCGCGCGTCATCCGCGGTGTCGACGACGTGGTCACGGTGGACTCGGCCCGCTCGGCCGCCTACAAGCTGGCGTCGGCGGCGCGGCCCGGCGATGTCATCGTCTATATGTCGGTGCGCGGTTTCGATGACGTGATCGCGAAAACCGCCGAGGTGCTGGAGCGCTCACCGGTTGCCTGACGCCTGGCTGGCGGCGGTCCCGGGCGCGCGCGAGCACGAGCCGCTCGGTCCGCACAGCTGGTATGGGATCGGCGGGCGTGCGCGCTATTTCCTGGCGCTCGATGACGATGCGGGGCTCGCCGCGCTGATCGCCCGACTGACGCGCGAGGGCGCGCCTTACCTTGTGATCGGGGCGGCGACCAACACGCTATTCGCCGCCGAGGAGCTGCCGGGTCTGACGATCAAGCTGGGCACCGCGCGGCTCGCGGTCGATGGCAGCCGGGTCACCGCTTCTGCAGGCTACCTGATGCCCAAGCTGGCCGCTGACACCGCTAAGAAAGGACGGACCGGCCTCGAGTTCGGCGCCGGGGTGCCCGGCATGGTCGGCGGATCGGTGGTCGGGAATGCGGGGGCCTTTGGACGCGAGGTGAAAGACGGGCTCGTCAGCACCGACGTCATCGACCCGCAGGGCCAGGTGCACACGCTGTCAGCGGCGGACTGCCGCCTTGCTTATCGGGACTCGATCTTGAAATCGGAAAAGGCGGGATGGGTCGTGTTGTCCGCCACGTTCGAGACGGGAGAGGACGACCCGTCGCGCATCCGCGACCGCATCAAGGAGGTGCAACGGCACCGGCGCCAGACGCAGCCGATCGAGAAGCGCAGCCTGGGGAGTACCTTCAAGAATCCGCCGGGCGATGCGGCCGGGCGCCTGATCGATGCCTGCGGTCTCAAGGGGCGGCGTCTCGGGGACGCGCAGATCTCGGAAAAGCACGCGAACTTCATCGTCAACCTGGGGGGAGCCACCGCGGATGACGTGCTAGCCTTAATGGCCGAGATGCGGAATCGCGTCTTCGAACGGTTCGGCATCGAGCTCGAACCGGAGATCCGCGTCATCGGCCGGGCGCCGCGCGGATTGGTGGACGGTCGACGGAGCACGAGGTTTCCATCCTGTCCGCCCAGTCGATCATCAGCGCGATGGATCCCCAGCGCTTCGAGCCGGTGCCGCTTTATATCGACAAGAACGGGCGCTGGCTGGTGGGCGCATCGCTCACGCGGCTGGTGGGCGAGGATGCCCCCGGCAAATACGTGTACCTTCCGCCGGACCCGACGCAACATTCGCTGGTGCCCGCCCAGGACGGCATTGGCCAGCCACCCTCGTTGCCACCGCTCGACGTGATCTTTCCCGTCTTTCACGGGCTGAATGGCGAGGACGGGACCATCCAGGGCGTCCTGGAGCTCGCCAACCTCCCCTATGTCGGCGCCGGCGTGCTCGGCTCGGCGCTCGGTCTCGACAAGATCTACATGAAACGCGCCTTTAAGGCCGCCGGGCTCCCCATCGTCGACTATCTCCCCATCACGCGGCGGCAGTACGAGCAGGACCCGAACGCCTTCATCGCCCTGGTTGAAGAACGCCTCGGCTATCCGTGCTTCTCGAAGTTCGCCAACTCGGGCTCGAGCGTGGGGACCACCAAGGCCCACAACCGCGGCGAGCTCGTCGCCGGCCTGCGCCTCGCCTCGAGCTTCGATCGCAAGCTGCTGGTCGAGGCGGCGGTCGAGGCGCGCGAACTGGAAGTCAGTGTCCTCGGCAATGATGAGCCGCAAGCGTCGGTCGTCGGGGAAGTCGTGCCGGCACACGAGTTCTACGACTACGACGCGAAATACCTGGACGAAGGCTCGCGGCTGCTCATCCCGGCCCCGATCGACGCCAGCGTCGCCGAGGAGGTTCGCGCGCTGGCGCTGCGCGCCTTCCAGGCGGTCGATGCGGCAGGCATGGCCCGCGTGGACTTTTTCATGGAACGCACGACCGGCCGCGTCCTGCTAAACGAGCTGAACACGATCCCGGGATTCACCCGCATCAGCATGTATCCAAAGCTCTGGGAGGCGTCGGGCCTGCCTTACCCGAGGTTGATCGAGCGGCTCGTCGACCTCGCCATCGAGCGTTTCAAGGACAAACAACGCTCGCAGACCGCGATCGACAGCAGGCTTTTAGACCGTGGGACGGACGCATGACGGTTGGGACCATCGAAAAGCGCCGCCGCCGCAGCACGCCGGCGCCGGCCAAGCCCGCCGCAGCCGGGCGCGGATGGCTCTGGGCCCTGCTGCAGATCGCCCTCGTCGGCGGTGAGATCTTCGCGCTGCTCTTCTTGCTGGCGCAGCCCGCCTTTCGCCCGCGACACGTGGAGGTCGTCGGGGTCAAACACTTGACGGCCGCGCAGGTCACAGACGCGCTGATGCTGCCCAGTGATCGCAACCTCTTCCTGCTCAGCCAGGCGGACCTGGCGAACCGTCTGCAGGCACTGCCCTGGGTGCGCTCCGCCCGCGTGAGCCTCGCCCTTCCCGACCGGGTTTCCGTCAGCGTCACCGAATGGACGCCGTCGGCCGTTCTCCAGGTGGGGGAGGCGACCTATTACCTCAATGACCTGGGCGAGGTCCTCGACCCGGCGGTCGAGGCGAAAACCCTGACGGTCATCAACCGGCCTGGCTTTGGGCCGGCTAGAGACGGCCAGCGCGCCGTGGGCAGCGACCTGCTCCCGATGCTGATCCAGTTGCGCACCGGTTTCAGTGCCGCCTTCAAGATCTCGGTCACGTCGTTCCAGCTGGATGGTCGCGAGGTCCTCACGGCGCAGACCGATCGCGGATGGAGGATCATCTTCGGGCAGATGGTGACCGGCGACGATCGCGCCAGCCTGGAGCCGAAGCTCGCGGCCTTGCGCGCGCTCAGCAGCCGGATCGACCTCGTCTCCGCGCCGATCCAGTACATCAACCTCGAGAACGCGCGCGCGCCCGCCGTGCAGATGCGAGCGCATAAGTGAGGCTCCCGGCGAGGGGATCTCGCGAGGCGCTCTGGCTGGTCGCGGCGGTCTTCGTTTTCGGCACGATCGGCATCGTGCTCGGGCTCAATTCGCCGCTACAAATCCCGGCGGGCTACGCCCGCTACACCGCCGTGATGATCCTCGCCGCGCTCGACTCCGTGCTGGGAGCGGTGAAAGCCTGGCTGAATGGAAACTTCGAGAACAAAGTCTTCATCTCCGGGTTGCTCGTCAACTCGCTCGCGGCAGGAGCGCTCACCTACCTGGGCGACAAGCTCGGTGTCGAGTTGTATTTCGCCGCGATCGTCGCCTTCGGTGTGCGAATCTTTGACAACCTGGCAGTCATCCGGAGGCATCTGCTCTAAGCAATTTTTTCCCTCCCCGCTTGCGGGGAGGGTCGGGTGGGGGCAACCTGTGGATAACTCGCGGCCGGTTGTGTTGTCACGGCGGCGGGACCACACTATAATGGGCTCGCCAGTTCCAGCCAACGTTCCAGGAAAGGTTTTTGCCTCGTTCTAAATACGTCACAGCACTCGATATCGGCACAACCAAGATCTGCTGCGTCGTCGGCGAGCCGACGGAGCGCGGCCTCAACATCGTCGGTTTCGGCGAGGCATCTTCCGAGGGCCTGCGTCGCGGCGTGGTCGTCAACATGGAAAAGACCGTCCGGGGCATCAGCCACGCGGTCGACGCCGCGCAGCGGATGTGCGGCCACAAGATCGAGTCGGCCTTCGTGGGCATGGCCGGGACGCACGTCTTGAGCCAGAACAGCCGCGGTATGATCGCGGTCGCCCGCTCCGACCGTGAGATCGGGCACGAGGACGTCAGCCGGGTGATCGACGCCGCGCGTGCGGTCTCGGTGCCCAACGATCGCGAGATCATCCACGTGGTCCCGCGCGGCTTCATCGTCGACGGGCAGGAGGGGGTCCGCGACGCGGTCGGGATGTCCGGCGCCCGTCTCGAAGTCGAAACCCACATCATCACGGGGTCGCTGACCGCGGTGCAGAACGTCGTCAAGTGCGTTCACCAGGCCGGCATGAACGTCGAGGACCTGGTGGTGCAGGTGCTGGCCTCTGCCGAGGCCGTTCTCAACGACAACGAGCTCGACCTGGGTGTGGCCCTGGTCGATGTTGGCGGCGGGACGACCGATGTCGCGCTGTTCACCGACGGCAGCGTCGTGCACACGGCGGTGCTTCCCGTCGGCGCGACCCACGGGACAGACGACATCGCCATCGGGCTACGCACCACCCTCACCGAGGCCGAGATGCTGAAGGTCAACTACGGGCACGCGATCCCCGCCTGTATCCCCAAAGAAGAAATGGTCGAGCTGCATCAGATCGGACAAGATCGCGTTCAGGTCGTGCCCCGCCGGCACCTGGCGGAGATCATCGCCCCGCGCGCCCGCGAAATCCTCGACATGGTGCGCCTCGAGATGCGCCGTGGCGGGCACGACGGCTTCCTGCCCGGAGGCATCGTCTTCACCGGCGGGGGCTGTCGTCTGCTCGGTTTCACGGAGGCAGCGCAGTCACTGCTCGACCTTCCGGTGCGCATCGGCGCGCCGGCGCAGACCATCGGCATGAGCGACCAGGTGAGTGGGCCGGCCTATGCGACGGCCGTGGGCCTGTTGCGCTGGGGAGCCAAACTTCGGCACCAGGGCAACGGGCACGCGCCCGTGGGCGCGGGCGCTTCGGCGGTGTACACGCGAACCGTTCGGTGGATCAAGGATTTCTTCTAGAGGAAGGAGGCCGATATGAACATCGACGATCAGCTTCGAATGAAGGGCCTCGCCTCGCGGCCCGTGATCCCTGGTGATTACGGTGGGGGCCAGGGACCGCGGGTGTCGGCGGAACGATTCGTAAGGGCGCGCCTGGAGCGCGATAAGGAGGAAGCCATGCGCGACGTCGACCGGACCCTGGAGGGGAACGCCCGTATCAAAGTGGTCGGTATCGGTGGTGGCGGCAGCAACGCCGTCAACCGCATGATCCGGTCGAAGCTCCGCGGCGTCGAGTTCATCGCCATCAATACCGACCTGCAGGCGCTCGCCCATTCGGAAGCGCAGACCAAGATGAACATCGGCAAGAAGCTCACCCGGGGCCTGGGCGCGGGTGGCAATCCGACGATCGGCCGCGAGGCGGCCGAGGAGAGCCAGCAAGAACTCTCC
>VBFF01000066.1 GCA_005889285.1 Chloroflexota bacterium | reverse complement strand
AGCTTCTCCTCTTCGACGAGCCGGACTCGGGGCTCGACCCGGTGCGCACCGCCCTCTTGTGCGATCTGATCAAGCAGATCCAGCGCAAGTACCAGTCGACGGGCGTCGTAATCAGTCACGACATCAAGTCGTGCTTCAACATCGGCGACCACATCATCTTGTTGCACGGCGGGAAGGTGGTCGAGCAGGGATCCAAAGAAGAGTTGCAGCGCTCGACCAAGCCCTTTACGCAGCAATTCATCAAGGGCGCGGTTGAAGGCCCGCTCGGGATGGAGTAGTGGGCGCCATTCTTGCCTGGGCCGCCAGGTTTCGCGTCGCCATCATCCTGGGCATCGTCGTGGTCCTCGCCATCGTCTCCTTCCGGGTCGTCAACGGCATCACCGAATACCGGCTGGTCGTTCCCCTCGACTCGGCCGATGGCCTCTACCCCGGAAGTGATGTGCTGATCGCGGGCGCCAAAGCGGGAACGGTGCGATGCCTATGCGCCGCTTCATGCCGACGCGCGGGTGACGGTGCGACCGAAGAGCCTGCTGGGCGAAAAATACGTCGCGCTCGACCCGGGGACGTCCGATGCGTTGGCTTCCGGGTCGCGGCTGCCGCAGCAACAGGTAGCGCGCTCGGTCGAGCTCCAGGATGTCGTCAACAGCCTCGACCAGCCGACTCGTGAAAAGCTACGCACCCTCATCGTTGCCCTCGGTGGCGGCCTGGCCGGTCGAGGTATCGACACCAATCAGACCATCGACTACGGCCGGCAGGACCTCGACCACCTCGCGGCGATCGCCCAGACCCTATCGGCCCGCGACCAGGACCTGCAGACGGTCATCCAGGGGCTCGACCAGGTAACCGCCGAGCTCGCCCGGAGTGACCGCCGGCAGCAACTTGGGGAGCTGATCAAGAACTCGGAAACGCTGCTGCATTCCCTGGCGCAGCAGGACGCGCAGATCAAGGCAACCCTGCAAGCCACCAACGCGGCGCTCGGCCGAAGCGATACCGCGCTCTCGGGCACCGCGGCACAGCTCAACGACATCTTGCGCCAGGCACCCGTCACCACCCACCTCCTCAACGGGCTCACGGGCGATTTCGCCAGCAACACGGACCTGCTCGTGGGTGACCTCGCCACCTTCGACGCCGGCATGAAATACAGCACCGACGTCTTTGGGGCCCAGGACGGTCAGGGGTACGCCACTCGCATCAGCGTCGTCACCGGCGGCTGTAGCGTGGCGCCCTGCAAGCTGCCGGCGGGGAGCGTGGGTGGATTGCTCAAGGTTCCGGATGCCTTTGATGCCGTCGTCGGCGTGCTCCTCGGAGGCGCGAAGTGAGGAGCCGCGCCAACCTGCCGGTGTTCATCGCCTACGTGCTGATCGGCTTGCTCGCCGTGGCCGCGCTGGCACTGCAGATGGGCGGCGAATTCGTCTTGGGAGGCTACCGGGTGAACGCCATCTTCAAAACCGGCGCCGACCTGGTGGCGGGCGATGACGTCACGATGTCGGGGCTGCGTGTCGGCAAGATCGAGTCGCTCGCCCCCATCGCCGGCGCGACCAGGGTGGGCATGCTGCTCCACGGCGACTTCACACCCCTCTTCCACGACGCCCGGGCCGTGATTCGGCAGAAAAACCTGCTCGGTGAGACCTATGTGGAGATCAATCGCGGGACCGCGGCCCAGGGCCGCATCGCGGACGGCGGCACCATCGACCAGGATCACACCCTGGCACCCGTCGAAGTCGACGAGGTGCTGAACGCGCTCGATCCGCAGGTTCGGGACCAGCTGAACATGGTGATCAACACCCTGGGCCAGGCTACCGCCGGTCGTGGCCAGGACATGAATGCGGCCGCGGGCGACCTGTCGTCGCTCGCCCTGGACCTCAAGACCCTGGCCCACACGCTGGCCAGCAATTCCGACCATCTCGACACGCTGATCGCCGACCTGCGCAAGGTCATGGAGACGCTGGCCGCGTGGCATGCGGACTTCAGGGCCATGCTCGCCGACTGGGACCACGTGATGGCGACGCTTGCCTCGCGCGAAGAAAACCTCAAGGGGACGATCGTCGAGCAAGACCGGGTGATGGCGATCCTCGACCAGGCGCTCAGCGGTGGCGCGGCCCAGCAGCTGCACGGCGCACTCGCCGAGGCGCCGGCCACCATCGACAACGCCAACCATTACCTGGGCGGCGCCGCCACGGTGTTTGGCGTCGTCCAGAACGACACGCCCGGGATCCAGCAGCTGTTTCGCGAGCTGGCGTCGGTGATGAGCGGCATCGGCCATCCCGATGAACCAGGCAGCAACCCGAACGATTGGGTGCACATGTGGCGCGTCTACTGCGCCGACCAGTGCTTCAGGCCGGGGGCGCCGTGAGGCCACGCCGCACCATCGTCAGCGTCGCCATGGTGCTCCTCTTCGCCGCGGTGTGCCTGGGGGCACTGAGCCTGATCGCGCTCAACATGGGGCTGCGCGGACCGTGGAGCAACGAGTTCGCCCTCAGCGCGGAGTTCACCAGTGCCAATGGGCTCGTGCCCCAGGCGGAGGTTCGGGTCAGCGGCGTCCACGTCGGCACGGTGACGTCGATCACCGACTCCGCCGGTGGCGACGCGTTGGTGCGGATGGCCCTGCAACCCGGCATCCAGCTCCGGCAGGACACCCGCGCCGTCATCCGGCCGAAGACCTTGCTCGGCGAGAAATTCGTCGAGCTCGTCCGTCAGCAGGGAAGCTCGCGGGCTTACCTGGCGAGCGGTGCCCTGATTCCAAAGGCCCAGACAGGACAGGCGATCGAGATCGACGACATCCTCAATGCCATGGACGCGCCAACCCGAAAGGCGATGTCGGAATCGTTCCGCCAACTGGGGATCGCGCTGGACGGCCGCCAGGAGGACATCGGCGCCGCGCTGCCGCCGCTCGACGCCACCATGGCGAACCTGAGGCCGCTGGCGCGCGTCGGAGAAAGCCGGCAGCAGGAGCTCGACCGGATTTTGACGAACCTCAACACCATCATGCAGGCGCTGGCCGATGAGCAGGACCAGCTCGGCCACCTCGTCGACAGCGGGGACACCGTCATGAGTGGGATTGCCTCCCGTGACCAGGCGCTCGCCGGCACGGTGCGAAACGGCGCCGCCGTCTTCGGCTCGCTCGATGCGGCGTTCAACGGTGTGACCTCGGCCGATCGGAGCTCGCTGCAAAAGAGCCCCGCCACGATCGCCGCGGGACGGCGCACGCTGGGCCTGACGAATCCGCAGGTGGACCAGCTGCTACCCGAGCTCCTGCTGGGACAGATCAGTTACCCGAATGACCAGCTGAACATCAGCGATGCGGAATCGCTCACGCTCGCCGCGGAATGGATTTCGGCCTTCTCCCAGCAGGACGCGACCGGCTATCACTCGCTGCGCATCACCGGCCTGACTCCATCGCTGAGCAAGACATCCGGCGCCTTGCCCGGTGGCCTCGGCGGCGGAACACCGACGGCACCCCAGGACCTCACCGACCTGCTGCTGCAGACACTGGGGAACGGCCGATGAAGCTCCTGCTCGCGCTCCTTGCCGCCGGCGGGCTGGCGGCCGGGCTGCTGGGCAATCTCTTCGGCAATCATCCCTACACCGTGACCGCCTACTTCCTTAGCGCCGAAGGACTCACCTCCCAGAACGATGTCGTGATCAACGGCGCGCGCGTCGGCAGGGTCTCCTCCGTCGCCATCGCGCCCGACAACGGCCCCAGCCAGGGCGGAGCCCAGGTGGTGCTGGAGGTCGAGGGCAGCGCCGCCCCCCTTCATCGCGGCACCCGCGCCACCATCCGGCCGAAGGGTCTGCTGGGCAATCCCTTCGTCGAGCTGACCGCCGGGCCAGCGAGCGCCGCGGCGATTCCGTCGGGCGGTACGCTGCCGTTGCAGGACACAGCCTCCCCCGTCGACCTCGACCAGGTGATGGACCTCTTCGATCCGCAGACCCGTGCGCGAATCCAGACGTTGACGCGGCAAGGTGGCACCGCCCTCGCTGACCGTGGCTCGGACCTCAATCTCTTCCTCCAGGCGATGCCCGGCATCCTGCAGGACACGTCGACCGTCAGCGGCAAGATCGCGGCACAGGATCAGCAGCTCAGCGCCCTCGACGTCGAGTTCGACCGGATCGCGCAGATGATGGCGGCCGAGGACCAGGCATTCCGTCGCGACATCGCCAACGGCGCCAGTCTGCTGGACCTGACGGCCGCGCACGAGGCACAGCTCAAGGCCGAGCTCGTCTATGCGGATCGCGCCCTCGGCTCGCTGGCCGCGGGGCTGAAGGGCCACGAACGCGATCTCAACCAGATGCTGAAGCAAATGCCGGCCGTCCTCGACGCCCTCGAGAAGCTCTCCAACCATTCCGCCACCTCGCTGGCGATCCTCGATCCCTGCATGGCCGACATCGTGGCAACGCTCGCCGAGATGCGCAGCGCGACATCCTACCGCGACGCCAACGGCAACCTGCTGCGCGTCCATCCCTACGTCTTCGCCGGGACCGAATCCGTCAACCCGGCCCGCATCGCCTGCAGCGGAGGCCATTGATGGGCAACCGGAAGAGCAACCCGTTCAGGGCCGGTGTGGTGACGCTGGCGAGCGTGCTCATCCTGATCCTGGTCGCCGTCGCCATCAACGTCAGCTTCGGTCTTCCCTTCAATCTGAGCCTGCTGCCGCCCGGGCAGGATTACACCGTCAAGGCCGCCTTCACCGATGCCAACGGCGTCAACCGCGGAGCCGACGTCGTCATCGCCGGTCATAGCGTTGGGCAGGTGACGGGCGTCGAGCTTTCCGGAACGCGGGCGGTGGTCACCATGCGGGTCGCGTCGCGGTATGCGCCTCTGCACCAATTCAGCACGGCGCGCATCCGCTACTCGACACTGCTGGCGCAGAAGTATGTCGAGATCGCGCCGCGCGATGGCGGGGCCGAGCTGCACAGCGGCGGCAGCATCCAGAGCGACAATACGCTGAGCCCGGTGGACTTCGACCAGTTCCTCAGCGCGCTGGATCCGGAGACGCGCTCGCGGCTGCAAACCCTTATCCAGCAGGCCGGTGGCGGATTACAGGGACAACAGCAAACCATCAATGACCTGCTCTCGCAGCTCAATGGGCTCTCGCAGGAATCGGTCGCGCCCTTGGGTACGTTTCATCAGCACGATCCCGATCTCGACCGCATCGTGGCCAACCTCGGAGTGACCAGCGATCGGCTGGCGCAGAGCCACCAGCAACTCGGCGACCTGGTCGCCAGCATGGGTGACGTCACCGGCACGCTGGCGCAAAACGACCAGGCGCTCGCCGCCCTACTCACCCACCTGGGCAATGTCATGGGCGACTTCGATGCCACCCTGGCGGGCAACGAACAGAACTTCCACACTACCGTCGTCACGCTCGATCCGCTCCTGACCGAGCTGAACGGCACGCTCAGCATCGTTGCCGCTGATACCCACAGCAGCATCGGCGCGATCAACACCAACAACCGGGTGCTGCAGCCGGAGCTCGTCAGCGCCGTGTCCCAGACGGATGCGGCGGGACAACACTTGCTCCGGCAGTATTACGTCGTCAACCCCGCCTGCGACCAGGTGAGTGCGCAGCCCAACCCGCAATGTCAAACGGGCGTGGGCCAGGCGCCACAGAACGTGACGCTACCGGCGTTGCCGTCGCTGCCGTCACTGCCATCGCTGCCGAAGTGCCTGCCCACACCGTCGCCACCAAAGCTGCCGACACCGACGCTGTCGCCGCTTCCCTGTCCGACGGTTTCCGCACCCGCGGTTCCAACCCCGCCCTGCGTGCCGGCACCGCCCTCACCAAAGCTGCCCACGCCGAGCCCGAGCCTCTCCCTGTGTCCGTCGGTGCCGGGAGTGGTCCCGCCGCTGGGCATTCTTCCCGACTGGTTGAGCATCCTGCTCTTTGGGCCTCCGCAATGAGGTCGCGGCGACTCCGCGGTCGTCGGCTGGTCGGGTTGCTCGTCACCGCCGCGGCCGCGGCCTTCGCGGTCGTGGTCTTCCTTCCCTTCTCCCTCCCCTGGAACCAGGGCCTGCACCTGCAGGTGCAGGCGGGCGCCTACGGTGAGATCAACACCGGCGCCTGGGTCGAGCTCAACGGCGCGCGGATAGGGTCCGTCGACCGCGTGGAATCTCGCAATGGTTTTTCGTTGATCCGGGTATCGGTCGAGCCGCGCTTCGCCGGCCTCTTGCACGCCGACACCACGGCCGCCATCCGGCCCCATGGTCTGCTCGGCCCCAAGTTCGTGTCCCTGCAGGGCGGCACCACGGGCCAGCTCGGCGACGGGGCGTTGATCCCGCTTTCACGCACGACGGTGTCGACCGACCTCGACCAGGTCTTGAACTCACTTCAGCCTGACGTGCGCGCGAATCTCAAGACCATCTTCGTCGAGCTCGGCCGGGCCGCTGACGGGCGCGGCGCCGCCATGAATGGCGCCTTCCAGGCACTGGGACAATCATCAGCCGACGTGTCCACCACCACCGGCGTCCTGCACAATCGAGCCGACGACCTGGCCGCCTTGATCGTCGCGAGCGAGCAGCTCGATCGCGACTTGCAGAATGCGCCGATCGACCGGCAGATCGCGGACACCGACCTGGTGCTGAGCGCACTGGTCAAGGTGGAGGACTCGATCGGTTCGGGAATCGATCACACCGCGGCCGTCACCCAGGAACTCGACACCGTCCTGAGCGGCAACTCGCAAAGCCTGGCGCACGTCCTCTCCAAGGGACCGGCGACCGTCGCCAACTTGCGGACGGTTGCGAGCGAGCTCGACGCCATCATCGTCGGCGTCAACCCGGCCCTTCCCTGCCTGATGCAGGCTGTCCTGGAAACGAAGTCGGCCTTCGGCGGGCGCGACGGCAACGGCCACTATGTCCGCGTTCAGGTCGTGGCGACCAGCGGCAC
>VBFF01000065.1:5728-5923 GCA_005889285.1 Chloroflexota bacterium | reverse complement strand
CGCCTCGGCCTGGGTCGCGTACAAAACCTTGAGCCGCTTCCCCTTGCGCGTGGGCGGTTCGCGCTTGCCCAGGATCGTGCGCAGCCATCGATTCAACTCGGGCGTGGCAATCCGGCGGCGCCGTTCCTCGACCAGCTTGAGGGCGACCTCGACCGGCTGCGCCACCCGCTGCCCCGTCTTCGCCGAGACATACGA
>VBFF01000065.1:0-5705 GCA_005889285.1 Chloroflexota bacterium | reverse complement strand
GACCTTCTTCCGCCAGACCTTCTCCTCCTTTTCCTCCGGCGTCAGAAGATCCCATTTGTTCAGCACCAGCACCAGTCCGCGGCCCGCGTCAACGACATACCCGGCGATGTGCGCGTCCTGCGCCGTCAGTCCCTCCCTGGCATCGATGACAACGATCCCGATATCGGCCCGTTCCATCGCGCGCAGCCCGCGCAAGAGGGAGTACTGTTCCACGCCTCGGGTCAGGCCGGGCCGACGGATGCCGGCGGTATCGACCAGCAGCACGCGCTTGCCTTGAAACGTCACCGTCGTGTCGACCGGGTCGCGCGTCGTTCCCGGCACCGCCGTCACCAGGCTTCGCGCGTCGCCGATCAGCGCATTGACCAGCGACGACTTCCCCACATTCGGTCGCCCCAGAATCGCGACCCGGCCGGCCAGCTTGTCATCGACCACCTCCGGCTTCGGCGGCGGCAGCTTCTCCACCACCGCATCCAGCAGGTCGCCGCTTCCCGTCCCATGCAGGGCAGAGATCACCCAGGGGTCGCCAATCCCCAGCTCATAGAACTCGCTCGCCAGCACCTCGCGGCCGCGCCCATCGGCCTTGTTCGCCACCACCAGCACCGGGGTTCGCGACCTACGCAGCAGCTCGGCGATGTCGCGATCAACGGCGGTCAAGCCCTCGCGCACATCGAGCACAAACAAAACCAGGTCGGCCTCCTCGATGGCCAGCCGGCTCTGCTCCTCCATCCGCCGGCGGAGCTCGCGCTGAGCCGGAACCTCGTCGCGGTCCTTCCCCAGGACCAGTCCCGCGGTATCGACAATGACGAACTTGCGCCCTTGCCACTCGCTCTCGGCGTACAGCCGGTCGCGGGTCAGCCCGGCCATCGGATCGACGATGGCGCGGCGCTCGCCCAGAATCCGGTTGAACAGCGCGGACTTGCCCACGTTCGGGCGGCCGACGATCGCCACTAAGGGCAGCGCCATCAGCCGGGCGTGGGGATTGTCAACATTTGATGTATCTGTATGGGGGGCTTGGTGAAAACCCGAACCTATAATAGGCACCGTGTCGGACGGCCGGGTGGTTCTGAAAGAGAACCGGATCATGATGGTGTCCGATGAGATGGGCGACATCCCGGCCGGAAACAGTAAGGGGCTCGGCCTCTACTTTTCTGATACCCGCTTCGTCTCCACCTATGAGTTCCGGCTCAATCGGTTACAGCCGATCCTGCTATCCGCTTCTGTCGATGAGAGCTATGTCGCCACCTTTCAGATGGTCAACCCGGTGTTGCTCCTCGACGAGGGCAAGCGCCGGATCCCGCAGCAAAGCCTGAGCATTCGTCGGAGTCGCTTCATCTACGGCGGCCTACACGAGCGCATCGGCATCCAGAACTGCGGCACCGAACCCGTCGAGATCGAATGCTCGCTGCGGATCGAGGGCGACTTTCGCGACATGTTCGATGTGCGTGGCTACAAGGTGCAGACCCTCGGCACGATTCGACCGACCGAGGTCAACACCCGGGGCCTGACCTTCACCTATGACGGCCAGGATGGCCTCCTGCGCCGAACCGAGGTCGTCGTCAAGCCGGAGCCGCGCACGCTCAATCAGGACGGAACGCTGAACTGGCATTTCCACCTCAACTCGAAAGACACGGTCACGCTCGTGATCGATGTCATCCCGGTGATCGGCGAGAACGAGCCGATACTGAGTTACCTCTACGACGACGCGCTGCAGGCGCTGCAAGGGTCCTATCGCCGCTGGCACGACAACACGACCCGGATCGGCACCGACAATGCCTTCCTCGACCGCGGCCTGCTGCGCCGCAGCCAGATGGACTTGCGAATCCTGCTGGAGGAGTTCGACAGCGGGCTCTTCCCCATGGCGGGCATCCCCTGGTTCTCGGCGCCCTTTGGACGCGATGCGCTGATCGCCTCCATCCAGACGCTCATGCTCAACCCGGAGGTCGCCCGAGGAACCCTGCGCTACCTCGCGCAGCATCAGGGGGGGAAGGTCGACCCTTCGCGCGAGGAGGAACCCGGCAAAATCCTGCACGAGGCGCGCTACGGCGAGCTCGCCAACCTCAAGCTGATCCCGCACACGCCCTACTACGGATCCGTCGACAGCACCCCGCTCTTCCTCGTCGCCGCGGTCGAAATGATGGACTGGCTCAACGACCAGGATCTGTTCGTCGAGCTGCTGCCGGCCATCCTGGGCGCGCTCAAGTGGGTCGACCTCTACGGCGATTCAGACCATGACGGCTTCGTCGAGTACGCCGAGCGCGCCAGCGGCGGCGTGCGCAACCAGGGTTGGAAGGACTCGCATGACTCGCTGCTCTATCCGGATGGACGCCCGGTGGAGCTGCCGGTGGCGCTCGTCGAGGTGCAGGGATACGTCTACCAGGCGAAGGTGGGGCTGAGCCGCATCCTCGAGCGCCTCGGCCAACCGGTGATGGCCGAGCGGCTGGCGCGGGAGGCGGCCGAGCTCCGGCGTCGCTTCGAGCTCGCGTTCTGGCTCGACCACGAGCAGTTCTATGCGCAAGGACTCGACCGGCAGAAGGTGCAGATCCCCTCGATCACCTCGAACCCGGCGCACGGCCTGTGGGCCGGCATCATCGATCCCGAGCGCGCCGAGATTCTGCGCGACCGGCTGATGGCGCCCGATATGTTCTCCGGCTGGGGGATCCGTACACTCTCCGCCGACTCACCGCACTACAACCCGATGAGTTATCACAATGGCACGATCTGGCCTCACGATAACTCGATCGCGGTCGCGGGCCTGCGCCGCTACCGCCACGCGGAGGCGGCCGGCCGCGTGATCGAAGGCATCATGGAAGCCGGCATCCGCATGCCGGACCATCGCCTGCCAGAGTTGTTCTGCGGATTTCGGCGCGACAGCCATTACAACAACGGTCCTGCCGAGTACCTGGTGTCCTGCAATCCGCAGGCGTGGGGCGCGGGCGCGGCCTTCCACTTGATGCAGACCGCGCTCGGCATCGTGCCGGATACCACGGCCGGCCGCGTCTACCTCAACCCGATTCCGTTCGGGCAGGCGCGCAGCGTCGAGATCCGCGGGATGCGGCTCGGGAATGGCAAGCTCTCGTTCAAGGTGGATTACAACGGCGGCCGGCCGCACGTCGACGTCCTCGAGAAGCCCGACGACCTGGCCGTCATCCTCGACGAACCGCCCCTCATCACCTAGCCGGCCCGTGACCACTCGGGCGCGCGTCGGGCTGCTGCATTACACCAGCCCGCCGATCATTGGTGGCGTCGAAACCATCCTGCACGAGCAGGCCGTGCGCCTCGGGGCCCGCGGCTACCGTGTGACCATCCTGAGCGGTCGTGGCGGTCCATTGCCAGAGCCGCACGCGGCGAAGCTCGCCATCATCCCGGAGCTGGACTCCCGCGAGACCGCGGTGAGCGCCGTCCGCGAGGCCCTCGACCGCGGCGACATTCCGTCGGAATTCGCGACCCTGCGCGCGGAGATCGTCCAGCGCCTCACCACGGAGCTGGACGAGCTCGACGTGTTGATCGTCCACAACGCGCTGGCGCTCCACTTCAACCTGCCGCTGACCGCGGCGCTGTGGCGGCTGGCCGACGGCCATCGCGCGCGCATCATCTCGTGGGTGCACGACATCAGTTGGTTGAACCCGCTCTACCGGCCCTGGATGCACGAGGGCGAACCCTGGGATCTGCTCCGCCGCCAGCATCCGCGCATCACGTCGATCTTCGTCTCGGCGCAGCGACTGGAGGAGTGGAACCAGCTGACGGGCGCCGCGCTCGACGCATCCCACGTCATCCCCAACGGTATCGACGCGGGTGCGCTGCTCAAGCTCGGTGCGCGCGCCACCGAGCTCAATGACCGCTTCGGCTTGCTCAGCACCGACATCGTGCTGCTGGCGCCGGTCCGGATCACCAAACGAAAGAACCTCGAGTGGGCCATCGAGGCCGCCGCCGGTGTCCGCGATTCCGGTCGGAGTGTCCAGCTCCTGATCACCGGTCCACCCGGTCCGCACAATCCGCGTTCGCTCGAGTACGTCGCCGAGCTCAAACGGCTGACGGGGCGGCTCCGGCTCGAGCAATCGGTCCGCTTCCTCTTCGAAGAGCGGTCTCCGGCGTCGAGCGAGCATGCCGTCGATGCGGCAACGCTGAGCGACCTTTATATGCTGAGTGATGTCGTGGTTCTACCGAGCGCGAGTGAGGGATTCGGGCTGCCGCTGGCGGAAGCCGCGCTCTTCCGCGTGCCGGTCGTCTGCACCGACCTGCCTGCCTTTCGCGAAGTCGCGCCCGAGGGGGCGACCTTTGTGCCGGCCTCGCAGGGATCGACGGCATTCACCGCCGCCGTGCTTCGCGCCATCGAGTCGCCGGCCGCCCGCGCGCGCCATCACGTCATCAACGCGCTTTCCTGGGACCACATCGTGGCCGAGCGCCTCGAACCCCTGCTGACGTCCAGCTCGTGAGCCACTACCGCGTCCTGATCCCGACGACCAACCCCGCGCGAACCGGGCCACTGCTCAAGGCCGTCTCTCCGTTCCTCAACGCGGAAGACTCGCGCGGCACCTTGCTCGGCGTCATCGAGATGGCGCCGGAACGCCCGCTCAGCGAAGGCGTGGAGGTGGCGCGCGCCTACCGCGCCCTGCTCTCGCGCATCACGCGCTACGCGGAGCGCGGTCCCGGGGAGCTCCGCGGCCAGGTGCGGATCGCCCACGTCGCCGCCCAGGGTATCCGGGAGGCCGCGCTGGAAACCGACACCAACCTGCTGGTGCTCGAAGCCGGCGATGGCCAGGGGCGCGACGGGCTGTGGGTCAACGCCGTCGAGGACCTGCTCGCCGACCCGCCCTGCGATGTCGCCCTGGTCCGGCCGGACGCGGCGCCCATCAGGAGCGTGCTCGTGCCGGTTCGAGGCGGCCCGAGCGCCGAGCTGGCCTTGCGATTGGCGAGCACCGTGTGCAAGCAACACGGGGCCGAGCTCTGCGTCCTGCACATCTTCAACCCCCGAATCTCGGACGAGTCGCGGGCGCGGGAGGAAAAGGCCTTCCTCAAGCTGTCGAGCGCTGTCGACGTGCCGGTCCGGCGGATCACCCTCTTCTCCACGGCGGTGCGGGAGGCGATCGTGCGCGAGGCCGCGCAGCACCAGCTCGTGGTACTCGGCGCCACCATGAGCCTGATGCACCGGCCGATGGTGCTGGGTGCGCCGGTCGGCCGCCTGCTGCGGCGGCTGCCGGGCAGCGTGATGGTGGTCAAGAGCGGGGCCCCGGTGTCGGAGATCAAAGATCCTGATCGGCCCTTCCGGGTCGAGAGCCGCGCGGCGGCGGCCGAGCGCGTGGATCGCTGGTTCGCCGAGAACACCTTCCACAGCCGCGAGTTTGGTGACCTGCGGCGGTTGGTCGACCTCAAGCAGCGCCAGGGCGTCACCATCAGTCTCGGGCTGCCGACGCTGAATGAGCAGACCACCATCGGCAAGGTGATTCGCACTTTCAAGTCCGCACTGATGGAGCGGGTCCCGCTGATCGATGAGATCGTGGTCGTCGACTCTGGATCGACCGACCGCACGGCCGCCATCGCGGAACGTGCCGGCGTCACCGTGGTACAGCACAGCGAGATCCTTCCCCGCTATGGCGCCTTTCAGGGGAAGGGTGAAGCGCTCTGGAAAAGCCTCTTCACCCTCAAGGGCGACCTGATCTGCTGGGTCGACACCGACATCAGCAATATCCACCCGAAGTTCGTCTACG
>VBFF01000064.1:6653-9897 GCA_005889285.1 Chloroflexota bacterium | reverse complement strand
CCGCTTGTAGGAGTGCGCGCCAAAGTAGTCGCGTAATCCCTGCACCAGGTTCGCCGGAAGGCGGTCACGCCGGTACGCGTCGTAATAGGCGAGCGATGAGGAGAAAGCAGGGACCGGGATGCCGCGATCAACGGCGACACTGAGCACGCGCCGCCACGCATCCTGGGCCGATGCCATTGCATCTCGGAAGTACGGCGCCAGCAGCAGGTTCTTCAAGCCGGGCGACTCCGCGTAGGCATCGGTGATGCGATTGAGGAAACGGGCTCGAATGATGCACCCGCCGCGCCAGATGCGGGCGATCGCTCCCAGCTTCAGGTCCCAGCCGTACTCGTCCGAGGCGGCCTGCATCTGCTCGAATCCCTGCGCGTAGGCGACCATCTTCGATGCGTAGAGCGCGCTGCGCACGTCGTCGACCAGCGAACCAGGCGCGGGAGCACGCATCGCGCCGTTTGGACCGGCGAGTGTCCGCGAGGCCACCTGCCGATCCCCCTTCAGCGCGCTCAGGAATCGGGCAAAGACCGCCTCGGTGATGGCGGTGACCGGGATCCCGAGGTCGAGCGCCGACTGCGAGGCCCACTTGCCCGTGCCTTTTTGCGCCGCCTCGTCGAGGATGACGTCGACGAGTGGCCGGCCGGTAGCGCGATCCCGTTTGGCCAGCACCTCGGATGTGATCTGGATCAGGTAGGACTCGAGGTCGCCCTTGTTCCATTCGGCAAAGATGCGCGAGAGATCTTCGGCGCCGAGCTCGAGCGCGTGGCTGAGCAGGTCGTAGGCCTCGGCGATCAGCTGGATGTCGGCGTACTCGATGCCGTTGTGGACCATCTTCACGTAGTGGCCGGCACCGCCGGGACCGATGTAGGTGCAGCACGGTTCGCCGTCCACGTGGGCGCTGATCCTTGTCAGCATCGGTTCGACCTGCTGATAGGCATCGCGGGCGCCGCCCGGCATGATGCTGGGCCCGTTCAAGGCGCCTTCCTCGCCGCCGGAAACGCCCGTTCCGATAAAGCGGAAGCCGCGCGCCTCCAGCGCCTTATCGCGACGCACGGTATCGAGGAAGTAGGAGTTGCCACCGTCGATCAGAATGTCGCCAGCTTCCAGGTACGGTGCGAGGTGTTCGATCGTCTCGTCGACCGGCGGCCCCGCCTTGACCATCATCAAGATGCGGCGCGGCTTCTCCAGTTGCGAGACCAGCTCCTGCGGCGTGTGGGCCGGCATGAACGCGCCCTCCGTGCCGTATTGCCTCATGAAGTCGTCGACGCGCGACGTCGTCCGGTTATAGACGGACACGCTGAACCCGTTTCGGGCGAGGTTGCGGGCGAGGTTCATCCCCATCGTCGCCAGCCCCACGACGGCGATGACGCTCATCGCGGGCTCGCTCGCCGGAGGCTGATGCCCAACATGACCACGACGATCACCGGGATGAGCCACCAGGCGGCGATGTGGTTGACATTCAGGACCGCGGACAGGATCAGCCCGATAGCGATGGCGGCGGCGACCGTCCAATCATCACCGACGATGAACTCGTACAGGAACCGCGCGATTGCCACGATCCAGGAAAATGGTGGGGGCATCGCCTATGCCGCCGGCCGCAGGCCGAGGGCCCGGTTCCGTTCGAGCGTGATGTAAGTCAGGGCCGTCGCCACATAAAGAATCAGCAACCCGGGGATCGCGGCGTCACCGCCCGGCCAGTCGATTCCAAGGCCTTCGATCGCCCAGAAGGTGCCGAACGTGCTGAGCAGAACACCGACGATCAACTGGAGCAGACTGCGTGGAATTCGTCGAACACTCTGGTGGAGGGCAAGCCCGATCCCACCAACGATGATTACCGCCCCCACGCCGCCGACGACCGCGCCGGCGAAATTGTTCGCGCCGGCACCGAAGGTGACGACGATGAAGGCCACCTCGAGCCCCTCCAGCACCACACCTTTGAAGGCCAGGAACCAGGCGGTCCAGTCCATGCCAGGCTCCGTCCACTCCGCGGTTTCCGTCGGGTCGTGGCCGCCGATACCGGCAAGGCCGCGCGCGGCGACGCGCATGATGCCCTTGCGAAACCACTGAAGACCGAAGGTGAGCAACAGGGCGCCGACGATCAAGCGCAGCGGTCCGATTGGCACGCGACTCAGTGCCGCGCCGAGCACGACCACGACCACGGCCAGTACTCCAAAGCCCGAAGCGGCCCCGATTAGGGTCGACCGCCAACCGCGCGTCGCGCCGACGCCGACCACGATCGTAACCATCTCGATCGCTTCAACGGCTGAAGCCAGGAAGGTGGTGATGAGGACAGCCCAGAGGCCGGTCACATTTTGACTCTACCGGTTTGATGCAAGCCCGTCACCCTACTTTCGAGTGAATCCGCGCCTCATCCAACTGGTGTACGAATAGGGAGATGGGAGCCAGCGGAACCGATGTCGCCAGCACCGAGACGCCGGCTCCGCCGCGACGACCCCGTTTCTCGCTTACGGCGCCGGCCGATCCGGGGTTCGCCGCGCTCCGGCGCGCGGCCCGCGCCGCCATTGTCATTCCGCCGGTCCTGGCATTCACCATCTTTGTCCTCCACGGTGGGCAGAACGTCATCTTCGCCGTCTTTGGTTGTTTCGCCCTCCTCGTCATGTCGGATTTCGGTGGTCAGCGGCCGGCGCGGGCGCTCGCCTACCTGACGGCCACCGCTGTCGGCGCATTGCTGGTCGCGATCGGCACGCTGGTATCGATCTCGGCTGGACTGGCGGCCGCCGTGATGTTCGTCGTCGGTCTGGCGATCGCCTTCAGCCGGGTCTTCGGCGGCTACGTGGCTGCGGCGCAGACCGGCATGCTCCTCTCCTTCGTGATCGCGGTCTCCATCCCGGCATCCGCTTCGGCGATTCCGGCCCGCGTGGGCGGCTGGGTGATGGCCGGACTCATCTCGACGCTGGCCGGTGTCGTTCTGTGGCCGCGCTTCGAGCGCGTCATGCTGCGCAAGCAGGCCGCGAAGGCCTGTCTGGCCGTCGCTCATCTCGTCGAAGCCTTTCGCGCGAACGACCGGGAGCTCCCGCGGCTGATCAAGGCGGCGCGACAAGCCGAGCGGGCCGCCCGGGAGGCATACACGGCGACGGCGAAACGTCCGGCCGGCCCCACTCGCCGCGACCGCGCCTTCGTCCAGCTGCTGACCGAGCTCCAGCGCGTTGTTGACATCATCGAACGGCCGTTTCACCAGCCGCGCGTCTCGGAGCGGCCGTGCCTCAGCGAAGGCGATCACCTCGCCGCCGTA
>VBFF01000064.1:0-6624 GCA_005889285.1 Chloroflexota bacterium | reverse complement strand
GGCCCGCGATGCCCACCGGGCCGCGCTCGACCGCTGGGCCGCCGAGCAGCTGCGCGCCGGCCGGCCGGTCGACGAGGTGCTCGACGGTCTCGATGTCGATCACACGCTGCGCGTGGTGGGCTATATCGCGATCGCCCTCGGGACCAATGCTGTGATCGCTGCCGGCCGGCAGCCCGATCAGACCGTCAGCCTGCCGGTCACCGCGCCCCGCCTCGAGGGCGTCCGCGGAACGGGCATCCGCGTCGTGCGCACCATTCGCACCCACCTCGAACCGACCTCGACGGTGATGCAAAACAGCCTGCGAGTGGCCGTCGGCCTGGCACTCGCCGTGCTGCTGGCACGCATGCTGGGCCTGTCGCATGCCTTCTGGGTCGTGCTCGGAACGCTCCAGGTTCTGCGGTCGACGGCGCTCGGTACCGGGCGCACCACCGTGCAAGCATTGATTGGCAACGTGATCGGGGTCGTAATCGGCGGCGTGTTTGCCATCCTTGCCGGCAACCATCCGCTCGTGATGTGGGCCGCGCTGCCCGTCGCGATCTTTGTCGCGGCCTACGCCGCCACCGCCGTGAGCTTTGCCGCGAGCCAGGCCGCCTTCACCATCAATCTGATCGTGATCTTCAACCTGATCTCTCCGGCCGGTTGGCAGGTGGGACTGGTGCGGATCGAGGATCTCGCGGTCGGAGCGGCGATCAGCGTCGTGGTCGGCGTGCTGCTCTGGCCGCGCGGGGCGCGGCGCGAGCTGGCTCGCAGCGTCGCGGGCTTTTACCGCGCGGTCATCGCCTACCTGGATCGCGCATTCGAGCGGGTCCTCGGCTTCCAACCGCCAACCGGTCCCGACCCTGCCCGCCGGGCAGTGATCCAGGCGGCCGAGCGCGCCGGCGAGGCATTCGATGCCTTCCTCAACGAGCGGTCGGCGCCATCACTCGACCCGCAGACGGCCGGGTTTCTGCTCGCTGCGGGCAACCACGCGATCCTTGCCGGGGACCTGCTCGACGTCATTTCGACGCGGCTGGGATACCAGGCGAGCGGTTGCCCCGAGGGGGCGCGTTCGGTACGCGCGCAGGTGCGCATCCTGCTCAATGGATTATCTCGTCTGGCCCACCAGCTCGCGCTTGAAAAAGCGGACGGGGATATCGACCCCGTCTCACAGCGGGCGCTGCGAGCCGCAGCGCTCGACTGCTTGCGCCGCTGGCGGAACGATGAGAGCGCCGGGCGCGGCGCGATGGCGGTGGTGATGGCCGGCGAGTGGGCGCAGAACCTGGCGCGGCTCGAGGACGACCTCAAAGAGCCAGTGGCGCAGGCCGTGCATGCGGCGGGGACGCCGTGGTGGCGCTGAGGCTTCTTACCCTCCCCCGCTTGCGGGGGAGGGCAGGGTGGGGGCGATGCGCCGGTGAATCGGCCCGGAGACGGCGATCGGATCACTCGCCGGAAACGTCTCCATCAAGGCCTCGTCCAGCGCGTCGTACTCGGCTTCGTCGCTTGGCTCAGCTGCGGGGTTCTGGGGCAATCTTGTCGAGCTCGGCGAGGTCAGACGGGGCCAGTTCCAGCGCCACCGCGCCGAGGTTTTCCTCGAGGTGCGCCACCTTCGACGTTCCCGGAATCGGGAGCATCACCGGCGAGTGCGCCAGCAACCAGGCGAGCGCGACCTGACTCGGCTTCGCATTGTTCCGGCGCGCGATCTCGGCGACAGCACCATCGGCAAGCGTTCCACCTTCGACCGGGCGCCACGGGAGGAACGCGATCTGCTCCAGTGAGCAGAAGTCGAGGACGGGCTCCGAACTGCGTTCAAAAATGCTGTAGCGGTTCTGGACCGAGACGATCGGCGTGAATTTCTGCGCTCGCTCCACCTGCTCGGTCGTGACGTTCGACAGCCCGATGTGACGGATCTTGCCCTCGGCTTTCAGCTCCACAAGGGCGCCAACGGATTCCTCGAACGGGACTTTGGGATCCGGGCGGTGAAACTGATAGACATCGATTTGTTCGACGCGGAGGCGCCTCAGGCTACCCTCACAGGCGGCGCGCAGGTGCTCCGGGCGCCCATCCGGTTCCCATGCCCCGGGCCCAGGCCGGAGCAACCCGCCCTTGGTGGCGATCACGAGATCCCCGGGATACGGATGGAGGGTCTCCGCGATCAGTCGCTCGCTCACCTCGGGCCCGTAGGAATCGGCAGTGTCGATGAAGTTGATCCCGAGCGCCACCGCCCGCCGCAAGACACGCTTGCATTCCTCCCGGTCGACCGGCTCTCCCCAGATCCCTTCTCCGGTGATGCGCATGGCGCCGAACCCGAAGCGATTGACCGCAAGGTCACCGCCGATATCGATGGTTCCCGCGAGTGCGGCCGTGATTGTGCCCGTCCGATCTGCCATGACGTCCTCCTTGTTAATGGCCGGCTCTTCCCTACTCTAGGCGCAGGTCCGGGTACGATGCCACGATGAAGCTCGGTCTCAACCTCCCCTACGAGGGCAGCCTCGCCTTTCCCGAAGCGGTCGAGCTCGCGCAACACGCCGAGAACCTGGGATTCGAATCGGTCTGGATGCCGGAGGCCTATGGGACCGATGCTGTCTCCATCCTCGGCGCCCTTGCCGCCAGCACCCAACGCATCCGGCTCGGCACCGGCATCGTCAACGTGTTCAGCCGGACGCCTGCCCTCCTCGGGCAGACGGCGGCCACGCTCGATTTGATCTCCGGCGGCCGATTCATTCTCGGGCTCGGGACGAGTGGCCATCAGGTGATCAGTGGCTGGCACGGGATGGCGTTCGACCGACCGCTCGTGCGCATGCGGGAAACGATCGCCATCGTGCGCCAGGTGCTTCGCCGCGATCGCCTGATCTTCGAGGGTGAGGTCTTCCGCCTCGACAAGGGCCTCAAGCTCCTGGCGCGGCCGGTGCGCGAGACGGTGCCGATCTACCTGGCGACGCTCACCCCCGGTGGACTGCGCCTCACCGGTGAGCTCGCCGACGGATGGATCCCCACGCTGTTCAGTCCGGGCCACATGGATCTTTTCCGCCCTGAACTCGAGGCGGGCGCAAAGATCTCCGGCCGCTCCCTGGATACGCTCGCCATCGCCCCGCATGTGCCGGTCAGCATCGATGATGACCGCACTCGCGCGCGCGAGGCCCTCAAACCCTGGGTGGCGCTGTATGTGGGCGGCATGGGGTCGCGAACGAAGAATTTCTACAACGACCTCGTCAGCCGCTACGGCTTCGCCGACGATGCGCGCACCCTTCAGGACCTCTACCTCGGCGGTAAGCAGCTCGAGGCGATCCGCCGCGTGCCCGATGCGCTGGTCGATGCCATCAGCATTGCCGGGCCGCCCGCGTACGTTCGCGAACGGCTCGCCCTGTGGGCATCGGCCGGCGTCACGACGATGCTGGCGAGCGTGCACGGCAAGACGCAGGCGGAGCGGCTGCGCACGCTGGAGATGCTGGCGACAGCAGCCGGCGCCGTCGACTAGCATCAAGTCAGGACGGCGACAAATTCACGAAAGCGAGGTGGCGCAGAGATGCCCGTGCGTACAGCGGAAGCCGTATGGCAGAAGTCGCTGCAGGACGGATCGGGAACGATGCGACTTGGGAGCGGCGCCTTCCAGGGATCGTATTCGTTCAAGAGCCGAATGGAGGATGGTCCTGGCACCAATCCCGAGGAGTTGATCGGCGCGGCGCACGCCGGCTGTTTTTCCATGGCCTTCGCCAATGGGCTCTCGCAGGCCGGCCACAAGCCGCAGGAAATTCGAACCACGGCGACCGTGCATTTCGACAAGGGCGACTCTGGATGGGGGATTTCGCGCATCGACCTTGCGACCGAAGGCAACGTCCCGGGCGTCGACGAGGCAACCTTCAAGCGCCTGGCGGAGGAGGCAAAGAAGAACTGTCCCGTCTCCAAGGCGCTGGCGGCCACGCCCATCAACCTGCAGGCAAAACTCAAGACTGGTGTTACTGCCTAGCATTCAATGAGGGCGATGCAGCTTCGCGCGGCGAAGGAACCCCTTCGCCTCGTGGAGCTGCCCGTCCCGGCGCCGGCTCGGGGCCAGGTCCTGATCCGCGTCTCGGTGTGCGCCGTGTGTCGCACTGACCTCCACATCGTGAACGGCGAGTTGAGTGAGCCCAAGCTCCCGCTCGTGATCGGCCACATGATCGTCGGTCGGGTCGAGGCGGCCGGCGAGGGCGCGCAACGATTTGCGAGCGGTGACCGCATCGGCGTCCCCTGGCTTGGGTACGTCGACGAAACCTGCCGCTTCTGCCGCCGAGGGCTCGAAAACCTTTGCGTCAACGGGCGCTTCACCGGCTATCAGGTCGACGGCGGCTATGCCGAGTTCTGCGCTGCCGACGAACGCTTTTGTTTTGCGCTACCCGAGGGCTATGACGACCTGCATGCCGCACCGCTGCTCTGCGCCGGCTTGATCGGCTACCGCGCGCTGCGGCTGGCGGGCGATGCGGAGCGCGTCGGCCTTTATGGGTTCGGCGACTCGGCGCACATCATCGCGCAGGTCGCCCGCTACCAGGGCCGCCGCGTCTTTGCCTTCACCTCGCCGGGCGATACGAAGAAACAGCAGTTCGCCCGGAGCCTCGGCGCCGAGTGGGCTGGCGACTCGACAACGCCACCGCCAGAACCGCTCGATGCCGCCTTGATCTTCGCGCCCGTCGGTGCACTGGTACCGGCCGCGCTCAAGACGCTGGACCCGGGCGGGGTGGTCGTGTGCGCCGGCATCCACATGAGCGACATCCCATCGTTTTCCTATGACCTCCTGTGGATGGAACGGCAGATCCGCTCGGTAGCCAACCTGACGCGGCGGGACGGCGAGGAGCTCCTGGAGATCGCCCCCAGGGTCCCGGTTCGGACGGAGGTCCACCCCTATCCCCTCGACCAGGCCAACACCGCGCTCGATGACCTGGCGCATGGCCGCTTCGAGGGCGCCGCCGTCCTCACCGTCGCATAACCCACCTCTTAGGCTCGTCTCATCGTGAGGCCCTAGTCTGTCATCGATTTGAAAGGTCGACAGCCTCACCATCTCCTTAGATGAACAATCGTCGAACGCTGATCGCGGCCATCGTCGGCGGCGCGTTGCTGCTTGGCGCCGCCGGCCTGGGCATCATCTACTTCGTCGTCTTCGCCGGTTCGTCGCCACAGAAGTTGGCGCTCAGCTCGCCGACGCCGTCCACGTCGGCATCCACCAGCCCGGACTCGAGCACCGGAGCGGGCACCTGGACGGTTGGTTCCGGGTCCCAGGCCGGGTATCGCGTCCGCGAGAAGCTCGCGGCGCTCTCGGCCCCCAGTGACGCCGTCGGCCGGACGACCGCGGTCACCGGTACGCTCACTCTCACGCAGGCGTCGAGCGGCTACTCGGTGACGGCAGCGAACTTCACGGTCGACGTCAGCAAGCTCAGCAGCGACCAGTCCCGGCGCGATCAACGGATCCACTCCCAGGGGCTCCAAAGCGACCGCTATCCGACGGCGACGTTCACGTTGACCTCGCCCATCGCGCTGGCCGCCGACGCTGGCAGCGGTCAGACGATCCACCTCTCCGCAACCGGGGACCTGACGATCCACGGCGTGACGAAGTCGGTGACCATTCCGATCGACGCCCGGCTGACCGGGTCGACGATCGAGCTGGTCGGCTCGATCTCCTTTCCGTTCAGCCAATTCGGGATGACCCCGCCGAGCATCGGCGGCTTCGTCAGCGTGCAGAACACCGCGACCATGGAATTCCAGCTGCTCCTGACACGGCAGGGGGCCTGACGTGCGCGTCCTGGTTGCCGAGGACGATCGTGGACTGCGCGAGGTGCTGGTCCAGGGTCTCCAGGACGCCGGTTACCTGGTGGATTCGGTCGACCGCGGCGATGACGCCATCGAGCAGCTGAAGTTCTACGAGTACGACGTCGCCATCCTCGACTGGCGCATGCCCGGTGTACCCGGCGTCGAGGTCGCGTCCTGGGCACGGCGGAATGACCGGCCCACAGCCATCTTGATGCTGACCGCTCGCGATGCGCCGCCCGACCGAATCCAGGGCCTGGACGCGGGCGCGGACGACTACCTCGTCAAGCCCTTCGACTTCGGGGAGCTCGTCGCCAGGGTGCGCGCACTACAACGGCGACCACGCGGGGTGGGTGCGCCGGTGATGAGCCGCGGCGCGCTGTCGCTGGACCCGGCACGGCGCCACGTGACCATGAACGGCAAGCTGCTCAACCTCACGACAGCTGAATTCCACATCCTCGAGTTGCTGATGCGGCGCTTCCCCTCGGTGGTCGACCGCAAAGCCATTGCCGAGCACGCGTGGCGCGATGAGACGGAGCCGCTCGGGTCAAACGTCATCGACGTCAAGATGAGCCGGCTGCGCGCCAAGCTCGTCAACTCCGGGGTGCGCATCCTTACGGTGCGCGGCGCCGGTTTTCGGCTAGAAGAAGCCTAGATCTCCGTCACGATTTCGAAAGGTTGATGGGCGCATCATGCCTTCATGACAACGGTGATCGGCGTCATCATGCTGAGCCTGGAGCCCATCGTCTTCCTCGTCGGCGGCGCGTACGCCGCTACGGCCTATGGCGGTTTGGTAGGCGTTCTGCGCCGCTGACCGATCCGACTCGCTCCCTCCCTTCCCCGAGTCCCGGCCGAATCGGCCGGGACTTTTTT
>VBFF01000115.1 GCA_005889285.1 Chloroflexota bacterium | reverse complement strand
CGATGGAGTCGGTGATCGCGCGCACCTGCCGGTCGGTGTCACCTTCGCAAATCACGAAGTAATCCGCGATCGAGCTCTTTTGCCGGATGTCGAGCCGGACGATCCCCCGCGCCTTCTTCTCGGCAGCCGCGTTCGCAATGAGCCGGCTGAGCTGAAGGGGGGTCACCGAGCTAATTATCGCAATTTGTCACGGTGCATCAGACCTGGTACAGCTTGTGCGTGCGGATGTAATCCGCCACGGCGCCCGGCACCAGGTCATCAATGGGGGCCCCGCGCGCAACGCGATCGCGGACCTGGTGGGCAGCGATCGCGGGCGTATCGAGTTGAACGATCCGGCTACGCGCCGGCGCAAAGCCGAGCTCGCGCAGGGTCTTGGGCGCGAGCGCGGTCTCGGGCCGATTGAAGATCACGAAGTACCCCTCATCGAGCAGCGCATCGGCATCGTGCCAGCTGCGGATTTGCAAGGCGGCATCCGATCCGATCAAGAACGCAAAACGCTGGCGCGGATCTTCGCGCGCGAGCTGACGAACGGTATCGATCGTGTAGGAGATGCCACCGCGGTCCACCTCGATACGTGATGGAAGGAGGCCCTCGTGGCCCGCGACGGCGAGCTCCACCATCCGTATCCGGTCTTCCGCCGGCGCGACCGGGGCGGCCGTGCGGTGGGGCGGCGTGGCGTTCGGCATCAACCAGACCTGATCGAGGTTGGCCACGCCCAGCAACTGGCGGGCGGCGGCGAGGTGACCATTGTGGACGGGATCGAAGGTCCCGCCCAGGATGCCGATCTCAGCGCTGCGGATCGTAGAGAAACTCCACATCGGAAATCCGCACCGTCTCCCCACCGTGGGCGCCGTGACGCGCGAGCGCGTCGTTCAATCCCCAGCGATCCAGCATTCGCTGGAAATGGGCCAGCCCTTCCGGATTGGTCATATCGGTCATCGCCAGCAGCCGCTCGAGCTGGTTGCCGGAAACTCGGAAGCCGTCGTCGACCCGTTCGATCGTAAAGGGCTCGGCCGAGCTCGGACCTCGATAGACCTTGAGCGCGGGCAGCGGCTGGGGCGCCTCGCCTTTGCGCTTTTCCAGCGTGCGCGATGCCGCCCAGAGCAGGTCCTTGACGCCCTCGCCGGTGGCGGCCGAGATCGGAAAGGTGCGCCGGCGGAGCTTCACCAGGCGCTGCCGGAAGGCAAGCACTTCGGACGCGTCCCTGACCGCATCCATCTTGTTGAGCGCGATCAGGTGCGGGCGGCGCGCCAGCGCTGCACTGTATTTCTTGAGCTCGCCGCGAACCTGCTGATAATCGCTCCACAGCTGGTGCTGATCGCCCGCGGCGGCATCGATGATGTGAATCAGCACGCGGGTCCGATCGATGTGACGAAGGAACTGCAGGCCGAGACCCGCGCCCTCGTGAGCGCCTTCGATCAGGCCGGGCAGGTCCGCCATGACGAAGGTGGCGTCGTCGGCGAGCTCGACCACGCCGAGCACCGGCTCGAGCGTCGTGAACGGATAGTCGGCAATCTTCGGCCTCGCCGCGCTGGCGGCGGAGAGAAGCGTGGACTTGCCCGCGTTGGGCAGCCCGACGAGGCCGACATCGGCGATCAGCCTCAGCTCGAGCCAGAGCCAGCGCGAGTCTCCCGGCTCGCCCAGCTCCGCAAACCGCGGGGTCTGCCGGGTTGAGGTCTTGAAACTGGCGTTGCCGCGCCCGCCCCGCCCGCCCTTGGCGACGACCAGGCGCTGCCCCTGGGCGACCAGGTCAGCGATCGTCTTTCCCTCCTCATCCTTGACCAGCGTCCCAGGGGGAACCTGGAGCACGATGTCCGGGGCATCCTTTCCGTGACGCCGGCTTCCACCGCCTCGGCCGCCGCGACTGGCGGGGAAGTGGTGCTTGAAGCGGTAGTCCTGCAGCGAGTTGAGCTGGCGGGAGACCTCGAGGATGACGTTGCCGCCGCGCCCACCGTTGCCGCCGTCCGGTCCGCCACGCGGCACGAACTTTTCGCGGCGGAAGCTCAAGGCACCGGCGCCACCGTCCCCACCCTTGACGAAGATCTTGACGCGATCCGTGAACATCAGGACCCGGCCCGGCCGGGCGACCTTTGCCCGACCGGCTTAGACGGCTTCGGCGAGCACGGAGACTTTCTTGCGGCCGTGCCCCGTTCGCTCGAAGCGGACCACGCCGTCGACCAGCGCGAACAGGGTGTGGTCGCGCCCCATGCCGACGTTGGTCCCGGGAAAGATCGCCGTGCCCCGCTGGCGAAGCAGGATGGTGCCGGCATTCACCGATTGACCCGCGCCCGTCTTCATGCCCAGCCGCTGGCCGACGCTGTCGCGTCCGTTCCGTGAGCT
Source organism: Chloroflexota bacterium (assembly GCA_005889285.1). Lineage (GTDB taxonomy): Bacteria > Chloroflexota > Dormibacteria > CF-121 > CF-121 > CF-13. The sequence goes on along the minus strand of VBFF01000115.1, from coordinate 15,315 downwards.
ACCTGCGCCTTTCTTATGTGCCATGTCTTACTCCTGGGTGGTCTTCGATGCAGCGGCTTTCCGAGTTTTCGTGGCGGGTCGCGGGCTCGCCGCCCGTGCCGCCTTCACCGGCTGCTCACTCGCGGCCGGTCGGGCGCCCGTCCCCGCGCCGGGTGTCCGGATGGCGCCGATGCGCAGCTCGGAGAGCTGTTGGCGGTGTCCGGTCTTGCGCCGCTTCCGCTTGCGAGCCTCGAACTTGAACACGATCACCTTGTCGCCGGCTCGGTGCGAGACCACGGTCGCCTCGACCGCCGCCCCGGAAACGAAGGGCGTCCCCACCGTCGGCCCGCCGTCCCCACCCAGCATCAAGACGGAATCGAGGCGTACGGTCTCGCCGACCTTGGCAGACACCCGATCGACCACGATTCGGTCGCCCTCCGACACCCGAAACTGTTTTCCGCTGGTGGCAACGATGGCAAACATGGATATAGCGCCCCCGGGCGCGACTTTGTAGTCTACCACTAGGGAATCTGCTCGGGCCCGTGGTTGACGTGGTTCTCGTAGAAACGGGTGATCTCGGCCTGATCGTACGAGTCCAGGAACTCGATGTAGTCCCAGGCGACCAGCGCGATTTTCTTCTGCATCCCCCTGCTGTAGGGGGTGAGGACGACCTTGATCTCGCCGTAGGTCGGCTCGACGGGCGCCAGGTTGGTGACGTAGTTCTCGAGCGCGTTCTTCAGCGTGGTGCAGTCCGTGCCCGATGGACAGTCATAGAGGATCGCGATCCCGCCGTGCTCGAGGTTGTGAATGTACTGGCCCTCCTGCAGGGTGGCGATCGTCTGCCAGGAGACGGGGGCAATGCCCTGCGCGGAGTAGTGCGGGCCTGAGGCGGGCGGATAGAACTTGTAGGTGGGGGTGGTCGAGGGGTCGACGTGGTTTCGGCCCTCGTCGGGAACGGCCGTACCCACGGTGCCACTCACCGTCTGGAACGGCAGCCGGTTCTGATTCGAGACCCGGGCGGCATGGTTGAGGGCGAGCGCGACGATCAGGATCGCGACGGCGGCCGTCCCCAGGATGCCGCCGATGATGAACAGGTTGCGGCGGTCGCGGCCGCGCTGGCGCGCCGCGGCCTCTTCGCGCTGCTGCTGCCGCAGCGCCTTCAGTTCCCGCTGAGTCCTGGACACTGCCCCTCATTCTCCCAAACGGACCGGCTCATCAAACGCATCCGCAGCGTTAACCCGCCGTCACGATCACCGGCGACTGGTCGGACCCGCCGATCATCTGGGCATTGGTGCTGTTGCCGGAAACGACGTTGGCGTGCGGCCCGAGCGAGGCCCCGCTGAGCTTCGCGGTGAAGGTGATGACCAGCGTGGCGCCATTGAACCCGCCGGCCGGTACCACAAAGGGTCCCCACTGCGGCGTGGGGGAGCCGGCGGCGGGCTGTAGGCGCGAAGCGACGCTCTTGCCATTGATCACGACGCTGCCGGTCGACTGGTAGGCAAAGCCTTGTGGAAGGGTGTCGGTCACCGTCACCCACTGGGCGGCATCGTTGCTGTCGTTCTCGACCGTGATGACGTATGTGACCGTGCCGTTTTGGCCGGCATAGGGGGCGGTGGGCGCGACGGTCATCGTGACGGGGAGCTTGGTGCCCTTGCCCACGGAGACCGGGGCGGCGTTGCCCAGGGTTTGCGGCGGGACATCCGCGGCGCTGGTCACCGACGCCGTCAGGTTGTACAGTCCGGGGGCCACGGCGGCAAGGATCCTGGCTTGAAAGGTGAGGCGCACCAGGCCCGGGGCTCCATTAATGGCTCCCGGGATATCCCACGACGACCAGAGAGGAAGGAGGCTGTTCGCTGGAGGATCGACGGTCGCCACCCGCAGACCATTGCCTTCGTAGCTGGTGGTCGTGCTGTAGAGGAAGCCGGGCGCCAGGCTCACGGAGACCACCACCCGCTTGGCGACTGCGGAGCCAACGTTGGCGACCGAAATCACGTAGGTCGCCAGGCCGCCGGTGGTCACCTGGCCGGCCGCCGCGGCCACCGTCAGGGTCAGCGAGGGGCGCGGTTCGACGACGATCGCGACCGGATCACCCTGGTCGATCTCCACGCCGGTCGAGGTGGTGAGCTTGACCTGGTTCTTGTAGTCGCCCGGATTCAGTGGCACCTGGACCGTGAAGCTCAACACCAGGGCGCTCACGGTATTGCCGGTCCCTGCCGGGATTGTCCAGGTTCCCCAGGATGGATTGCCTTTGGGTCCGGGATCGCTGGTCGCCGTCCGGATCGCATTGCCGCCCAGCGTTGTCAAGTCGTAGTAATGAAACCCGTCGGGCAGGACTTCTTCGACGACGACGCCGCGCGCCGCGCCCGCGCCGGTGTTGCGGATCGAGACGGTGATTCCGGTGAAGACGCCGGGCGACACGTGGCCCTTGTGGTCGGCGCCGGCTGGCGCGTCGGTGGTCTGCGTGATCACCAGGCGCGAGGTTTCGCTACCGGTGCAGGCGGCCAGCGCTACCGGGCTCAGCAGCAGGCTGACGGCGAGAGCGTTTGAGACGTTTCTGAGTGACTTTGGGCCCATCCGGATTCTTCAACGGAAGCGGGATCCCGCATTCGCCCAGCAAGCGCGTCAGCAGGCGCATCGGCATCCCAACGACGTTGTCGTAGGGCCCGCGGATCGATTTGACCAGCCGGTGGCCCTCGCCCTGTATAGCGTAGGCACCGGCCTTATCCTGCGCTTCGCCCGTCCGGACGTAAGCCGCGATCACCCTCGGGGAAAGTTCACGCATCGTGACATCCGTCCGCGAGATTCCGTGGGCCTCGCATCCGGAACGGCGGTCGATCACGTGCACCGCGGTATAAACCTGGTGCCGTCGCCCGGAGAGTGACCGCAGGAAGGCGGCGGCCTGGCGGCGGTCGCCCGGCTTCCCATAGATGCGTCGCTCGCGGACCACCTCGGTGTCGGCGGCGACCACGATTGCCCCCGGCGTCCGCCTGGCGACGGCGTGCGCCTTCGCGGCGGCGGCCCAGGCGACGTAGCGCAGTGGTCCGAGCGGCGCCGGCGGCCGCTCATCGATTCCAGGCGCCACGGCCCGGAACAAAACGCCCGACTGCGTGAGAAGGTCGATCCGCCTCGGGGATGTCGACGCCAGCACGATCGGTCGCACGAAGACCTCCCCGATCAGAAACGGAGCAAGCGCAGCAGCAGGGCGGGCGCGACCCCGCACGCGATCGACACGGCGGGAACGACCCATCCGAGTGGCGAGCGCGGCCGCTCCGGCGATGGCGCCAGCGCGTGACCGTCGAGCAGCGGCGCCAGCTGCAGCCCGGCGAGGAGGAGCGCGGCCAGCACGCCGAGGGCAAGGCTCGCCTGGAGCGCGGCGATGACCGCCATCGACGCGCCGGCGAAGGTTACCGCCGGCGGCCAGTTGGATCGGGCGAGCAGCACGAGCCGGGCGGCCGTGCCCGACCAGCGCTCCGGCATCACCTCGACCCGGACGATGGCGAGGTCGATGAGAAGCAGGGCTGCGGCCAGCGCGCCAAGCCCGAGCGCGTCACGCGCGCTGATCCCGAGCAAGAGCAGGGCGAAGAGCAGCTGGTCGCGGACGATCGCCGGACGGCCGCTGCGGTCGATGAGCCACGCGAGCACCATGCGCGACACCAGCAGCACGGCGCCAATTGCGGTGATCCACTGCAACCGAACGAGATTCGACGAGGTCACGGTGGTCAGAGCGAGCATCACCAGAAACCCGGCGGTGGGGAGCACCAGGATGCGGATCACTCCGACCCGCGAGGCCAGCACGATGAGGACGAGGCCCAGTGCGAGTGCCACGGCTTGCACGCGGGCGGTCGACGTGGACGTCGAGGTCGCCACTCCCTGGAGCACCGGTGTCAGGCCAAGCACACCGAAGGCGATCCACGCCAGGTGCTCCCCCTCCTTCGCCAGCACCGTTGCCACCGCGATCAATGCCCCCAATGCCGCCCACCGCAAACTGGGTGCCGACGCGCTGACGACCAGGACCCCCAGCAGCGCGGTCCACTCGGACCCGATGGGCGTGAGGGCGGCGCCCGCGACCAGCAGCACGGCGCTGGCCAGCAGGATCGCCCCGCTCACGTCGACCGAAACATCAAAGAGGACGATGCGGGCGATCGACGTGCCGAGTCCCGCGACGACGACCGCGACGGCCGCGAGCCCCAGCATGGTCAGGCTCACCGGAAGCTGGAACGGGCCCGGCAGGCGCCAGCGCTCGCCGGCAATCGGCATCAGGGCCGTGGCTCCCGCCAGGCCGGCCGTCACCGGTCCGGCCGGGACGGCAGCGAGGATCACGGCTGCCACGGCCGCCACCATGAGGACCTGGCCCTGCAGGCGCTCGGGCTGGTCGATCGGGCTCGTAAACCAGGCGGCCCCGAGTGCGGCGAGGAACCAGGGCACAGCGCTGAGCAGCAGCGGGTTCTCTCCGACCGGGAGCCGCGACGCGATCAAGAGCGCGACGAGCAAGGCGATCGCGATGGTGGCGATGCGTCGGGTCAGTCCCTCGAAGCTCGAGTTGACGCGCTTCCCCGGGCGCGCCAAGAGCAGGGATGCGCCGATCGGCCCGATCGCCCATGTCACCGATGCGGGGTCGACCAGCAGCGCGAGCGACCACGCGGCCGCGGCCAGGGTGCCGACCGTTGCCGCCTGGCGTCTTCGCCCGGCGCTCCCATACGCCATCAGCAGGCTCACGACAAAGAGCGCCGCCGGGATGTAGAGGATCATGGCCGCGTCAGGACGTTGTAGACCGCCACGGCAAAGGCGCCCCACAACACGAATCGACCCCACGGCGGCATCGTCGGCATGGCTGGCACGGTGGGAGCTTTGATCTTCCCTCCCCATTTGGGGAAGGCCAGGGTCGGGGCTTTCAGGCGCAGCCGCCAAACGGCAAAGCCCAGCACCACCGCCACCACGAGCGATACGACCAGGGCCGGCCAGGCACGGCCGCCGGCGACGATCCCGAATGGACTGGTCGCGACCGTTCCTCCGGGAACCAGTCGAACGGTCGCCGCCGCCGGCACCACGAGACGGCCCATGACGACAATCGGAAGGGCGGCGATCAGCAAAAGTCCCAGGGCCCAGACGGTGGGGGGATCAACGTGGAACGATCGCGGCCGCTTGAGACGGCCGAGCGCGGCGACCGCCGACAATGCGACGCCGACGCCCACGGGGATGACGCCGAAGAGGAGCCCGCGAGCGTTCAGCGCAAGGCCGCCCAGCCAGAGGCCAACGAACGTGGGACTGCCCGGGATCATGGCGAGGTTCACGAGCGTGAGCGTCTCCGGCGCCGAACCCGCCGCGACCCGAACACTGGCCACCCCGGCGAGCGGCACGAGCAGCAGCCAGAGCCAGGTGCACGCCACGGTCATGAGCGGATCGGCGCCGGTTGAGAGCGCCAGCGCCAGCGCGGCATGCGCGACCAGCAAGAGCGCGGCGCGGCGCGCGCCCGAGCGTTCCAGAAGCGCGAGCGCGGCCATCGCCAGCGCCACCAGCGTGGCGGCCGCGAAGAGCACGACTGCCGTCGGGCGGTCAGGGAGACGGCCGCCCATGAGCGCCAGCATGCGCATGAGCAGATATCCTGCGGGCGCGACCCAGACGATCGCGGGCTCGAAAGCCACCGTCGCCTGGGGCCCGCCCGCGGTGACCGCCAGGGCCGCGACCCGCGCCACGACCGGCAGCAGGACGAGGACGAACGCGGGCAGTGCGAAGGTATCTGAGGGCACGCCCGAGAAGCCGCTGGTTCCGACCGATTGAATCGCGCTGGCCGCGGCGAGTAAGAGCCCGATGTCCGCAACCTGGACGCTGAGGCGAAGCTTGCGACGCCGTCGCGCGGTCTCGTCCAGTGCCCCTGTCCAGGCAAGCGTCAGCAGCTGTAAGGCGATGTAAACCAGCAGCAGGTTATGGGCAAAGATCACAGCGCAGGTGGCGGCGGCGGTTAGCAGCCACGAAAACCAGGGATCCCTTCGATCGCCATGGAGTCGCAGCCGTGCCAGCATGAGCAAGGCGGCGGTAACGAGCGTGACACTCGCAAATGCCAGCGAAAGACCGTCGAGCCGGATGGCGAGGTCGGCGTAGGGGAAGGTCGTCAGATACGGCACATCGACGTGCTCGCCGGGCGCCAGGCGCAGCAGCTCGACCATGGCGATGATCCCGGCCGCGCCGGTCGCGCCGACGGAGATCCAGCCGTTCGACGCTTGGCGCGGTCGTCGTTGAACGATCGTCGCCGCTCCCAGCAGCGCAAGAAATGGGAGCAGTGCCTGCGCCGCAAGCGGCATGTTCGACTTAGCTCGAGCTAGCTAGCGAGCGATACGTGGCGTAGGGACAGTCCCAGCTTGGAGTGGGACTTCTTCGGCGCAGTAGGGGCAGACGCTCCAACCCAGCTTGAGTTGTTTGTTGCACCGCGGGCAGAGCTTGCTGAACTGCGTCTTGCAATGCGGGCAGAGGACGTACTGGGAATCGATCGGCTCGCCGCAGCTGGGGCAGGGCCGCAGCTCGCGCGCCGGGCCGCCTGGCTCGGACAAAGCCTGGGTCTCGAGTTCCAGGGCGCGGCGCTCCGCCATCGTCAGCGGAGGCCGGATGATCATGTAGATGAACAGCCCGAAAATCGGCAGCACCAGAGAGAGGCCGGTGGCGAATACGTGGAACAGCACGCTGTTCGAGCGCTCCCGCGCATCGCGGAATGCCCAGTACGAGAGGCTGAGCCAGAACGCCAGCAGGTAAAAGACGACGATGAACAGCAGTGGTTTCAGTGACGTTAGATTCGGCAATGCGCCTCCTCACGAATCCCAGAATTTGACTTCCGCTACCTTACCCTAATTCGCCCGGTTCACCCAACAGGGCTCGCAGGCGGGCGGCGGCCTGCCTGGCCTGGGCGAGCCGGACACGCTCTCGCTCGACGACGGCCGCCGGAGCCTTCCCCGTGAAGTCGGGGTTGCTCAGCTTGGCCTCGATGCTCTCGATCTCGCGCCGTTTCTTTTCCAGCTCGCCCTGGTGACGCTGCGTCTCCGTACCGCCATCGCCCGGAAGGCCGAGGCGAACGGTCGTATTGCCGACCACCACAACCGACTGCGGCATCCCTTCAGGCAGCTTGCCATTGAGCTCGAGCCCGGCAAGGGTGGCAAGGTAGGCGCGCCCCACCGGCTCCGTCAGTAGCCGCCGTGCCGACGTCACCTCAGCCGGCTGCCGGCGTGCCTTCTGCCCGGACGACTGGCGCAGATTGCGAACCTCCCTGACGACGTCGAGCAAATGCGCCATCTCCTCCATCAGTCCCCGATCCTCGATGGTTGCGTCGGGCACCGGCCAGGCCGCGTACATGATGGTCTCGCCTTCGTGCGGCAGCCGCTGCCAGAGCTCTTCCGTCACGAACGGCATGATGGGATGCAGCAGCCGTAGCGTCGTCTCCAGGACGTTCACAGCGACCGCCAGCGCCGTCGACGTCGAAGCGCCCGCAGCCTGCAGCCGTGGCTTGATCAGCTCCAGGTAATCGTCGGCAAACTCGTGCCAGGTGAACTCATAGAGCACGTCGATCGCCGGGCCGAACTCGAACCGCTGGAATGATTCGGTCACCAGCCGTGTTACCGCGCTGAGCCGGCCCAGGATCCACGTATCCGCGGGCTCGAGCGTCGCCTCGTCGATCGGCATCGCCGACGCGCCCTCCGGCAATTTCGCCACCAGCAGGCGGGTCGCATTCCAGAGCTTGTTGGCGAAGAGCTGGTAGGACTTGATCTTCTCCTCGGAAAAGCGGATGTCTTGTCCACTGGTGCCGAAGTAGGCGGTCCAGGCGCGGGTCGCATCCGCCCCGAATCGCTCGATCATGTCCAGCGGGTCGACCCCGGTGCCCAGCGACTTGCTCATCCGACGGCCATCGGGCGCCAGCACGGTGCCGTGGATCAAGACATCCGAGAATGGCACCACGTGCAGGAAGTGCAGGCTCATGAAGACCATGCGGGCCACCCAGAGGTAGAGGATGTCACGAGCGGTATCCAGCACCTGTGTCGGATAGAAGCGGCGCAGGTCTTTCGTGTCCGCCGGCCACCCGAGTGTGACGAAGGGCCAGAGTGATGACGAGAACCAGGTGTCCAGCACGTCGGGGTCCTGCGTCAGCTGCCGGTCGCCGCATTGCTCGCACTGCTGCGGGTCCTTGAGATAGGCGACGGCGTGGCCGTTGGCGCAGGTCCACACCGGGATTCGGTGGCCGAGCCAGAGTTGACGGGAAATGTTCCAGTCGCGGATGTTGCGCATCCACCGCAGGTACTGCTCGCGCCAGCGCTCGGGATGGAAGCGTAGGTCGCCGCTCTCCGCCACCGCGATCGCCGGGGCCGCCAGCGGTTTCATCCGCACCCACCACTGCGCCGAGACGATCGGCTCGATGACCGCACCGCACCGATCGCAGTGGCCGACCGAGTGGCGGTACGGCTCGATTTTCTGCAGCGCGCCCTCGGAGCGCAACATCTCGACGATGCGCTCACGCGCCGCGGGCACCTTCAGGCCGTGGAGCTGCGCAACCTCCGGGATATTCATCCGGCCATCCAGGCTCAGGATGCTCAGCACCGGGAGGTGGTGTCGCTCGCCGATGTCGTAGTCGGTGGCGTCGTGTCCGGGCGTCACCTTGACCGCGCCGGTGCCGAACTCCTGGTCGACCGCCTCATCGGCCACGATCGGCACCCGGCGGTGGACGATCGGCAGCACGACATGCTTGCCGATCAAATCCTTGTAGCGCCAGTCATCCGGGTGGACCGCGACACCGGTGTCGCCCACCATCGTCTCCGGGCGCGCGGTCGCGACTGGGATCGTGCCCCCGCCCTCGACCGGGTAGTCGAGGTAGTAGAGGTGGCCGTCCTCCTCGACGTACTGCACTTCCAGGTCGGAGATCGCGCTTTGGTCGCGGGGACACCAGTTGACGATCCGCGGACCGCGGTAGATCAGCCCCTCCTTCCAGAGCTGGACGAAGACGTAGCGGATTGCCTCCACGTAGGCCTGGTCCATCGTGAAGCGGTTGCGCGACCAATCGGCGGAGAAGCCGAGGCGGCGCATCTGCCCGAGAATGGTATGGCCGGTGGTCTCGTACCACTGGTTCACGAGGCGGTCCCAGGCCTCGCGACCGATCGCTTCCTTGGTCGTCCCTTTTTTCGCCAGCTGCTTCTCCAGCACGTTCTGGGTCGCGATGGCCGCGTGGTCGGTCCCCGGGACCCAGAGCGCGGCGTCACCGAGCATTCGGTGCCAGCGGATCAGGACGTCCTGCAGGGTGTACATCGCGTGCCCCATGTGCAGGTCGCCCGTGATGTTGGGCGGCGGCATCGAGATCGTGAAGGTCTTGCCGGTCAGGCTCTCCCGCGCCTTGAAATAGCCGCGTTGCTCCCAGGTGTCGTACCAGCGCTGCTCGACAGCCTTCGGGTCGTAGCGGGTTTCCACGGTTGGGACAGTCTAGAGCGACGGCTGGCGCGGCGTGTCGGCTCGAGGCCGGTCTTCGGCGTTGGCTATCGCTGCCTCTTCGACGCCGGCGGGTTCGGTGAGCTCGGGTAGGAGGATCGTCCCCGTTCTCGGCAGCAGTGCCTCGGCAATGACTTCGTCCATGGTCTGGACGAACTTGAAGGTCAAGCGCTTGCGAATGTCGGCCGGGATATCCGCGAGATCGGCCTCGTTGTCGGCCGGCAGCAGGATGGTCTGAATGCCGATTCGGTGGGCGGCCAGGACTTTCTCCTTGAGCCCGCCGATGGGCAGAACCCGTCCGCGCAACGTGATCTCACCGGTCAACGCAACGTCCGATCGGATCGGACGCTGCGACAGCGCGGAAATGATGGCGAGCGCCATCGAGATCCCCGCCGAGGGGCCGTCCTTGGGAATGGCGCCCTTGGGGATGTGGATGTGCAGGTCGAGCTTGTCGCGGAAATCGACCGGGATGCCGAGCATCTGCGCATTCGAACGCGCGTAGGACAGCGCGGCACGGGCCGACTCTTGCATGACGTCGCCCATCTGCCCGGTGAGATTCAGGTTGCCCTTCCCCGGCATGGTGATCACCTCGATCGTCAGCAGCACGCCGCCGACCTCGGTCCAGGCCAGCCCGTTGGCGACCCCCACCAATGGTTCCTTGTGGCCCTCGTCCGGCTTGTAGCGCGGTGGACCGAGCAAGTCTTCCAGCCGGGTGGGCGCGATCGTCATGCGGCGCGTCTTGCCCTTGACGACCTCGCGGGCCACTTTCCGACAGACGCCGGCGATCGATCGCTCCAGGTTACGCACGCCGGCCTCGCTGGTGTAGCGGCTAATGATGGTGGAGAGGGCCGGCTTGGTGAACTCGATGTGTTTCTCGGTGAGGCCGTGATCGGTGAGCTGCTTGGGGATGAGAAACTCGCGCGCGATCACCATCTTCTCCTCGGCCGTGTAGCCGGGAAGGTTGATCACCTCCATGCGGTCGAGCAGCGGCCTCGGGATCGAGTAATAGACGTTCGCGGTCGTGATAAAGAGCACCTCGGAAAGATCGAACGGGATCTCCAGGTAGTGATCCGAGAAGTGTTTGTTCTGCTCCGGATCGAGGACCTCGAGCATCGCCGAGGCGGGGTCGCCTCGAAAGTCCGACGACATCTTGTCGATTTCATCCAGCAGGAAGACCGGGTTGCGGGTCCCGGCCTCGCGCAAGCCCTTGATGATCCGTCCTGGCATCGAGCCGACATACGTACGCCGGTGTCCGCGGATCTCGGCCTCGTCGGAGACCCCGCCCAGCGAGACGCGGACGAATTTCCGCCCCAGCGCCCGGGCGATCGAGCGGCCCAGGCTGGTCTTCCCCACGCCGGGCGGGCCGATCAAGCAGAGGATCGGTCCCTTGGGCGACTTCGTCAGCTGGCGCACGGCCAGGAACTCGAGGATGCGTTCCTTGATCTTCCGTAGCCCGTGGTGGTCTTCGTCGAGGACCTTCTCCGCCGCGCGCAGGTCGGTGACGTCCTCGCTGGAGGCGTGCCAGGGAAGCGACACCACCAGGTCGAGATAGGCGTGCAGCACCGAGATCTCCGGCGAGCCGGGCGGCATTCGCTCCAGGCGGTCGATGTCCTTGAGCAGGCGGTCCTCGACGGCTTCGGCCAGCTCCAGGGCCCTGACGCGCTCGCGCATCTCGTCCAGCTCACTGGGGTGCGGCTCGTCCCCACCGAGCTCTTCCTGGATGACGCGCATCTGTTCTTTCAGGTAGAACTCCTTCTGCCGCCGGTCGATCTGCTGCCGGACGCGCTGCCGGATGGAGCGGTCCATGTCGAGAATCTCGATCTCCCGCTGCAGCACCGCGGAGAGCTTCTCCAGCCGCGCATTCATCTGGAAGGTCTCCAGCACGTCCTGCTTGTCGGTGACCCCAATGCCCAGGTTGGAGGCGACGATGTCTGCCAGCCGGCCGGCATCCTCGACGCCCCGCACCGTCAGGTTGACTTCCGGCGGCACCTTCTTGTCGAGCTCGACGTAACGGTCGAAGAGGTCGACGACGCCGCGCATCAGGCCCTCCAGCTCCGGTGAGGGAAGGAAGTCCTCCTCCAGCAAGGCGACCTCTACCCGGAGGTGCGGCTCGCCGTCGACGAAACGCTCGATCACCGCCCGCGACGAGCCTTCGATCAGGACCTTGATGGTGCTATCGGGCAGCTTGAGCATCTGCACGACCTCGCCGATGACGCCGACCCGGTAGAGGTCCTCTTCCTGTGGGTCCTCGCAGTCAGCCCGGCGCTGAGTGCAGAGGAACACCTGCTTGCCCTGCGTCATCGCCGCCTCGAGCGCATGAATCGACCGTTCTCTCCCGACGTAGAGCGGCACGATCATGTGGGGAAAGAGAACGACGTTCTTGAGGGGGAGGAGCGGTAACTGAATGGTGGCCGGCGAACCGGTCACAGTCGACAAGCTCGTCCTACGCGGTCTGCTCGGGTGCGATCTCCTCGAGCTCTTCTTCCGAGTACATCTCGGGCTCGGTACTGAAGTTGACCGACTTCTCGGTAATGACGCATCGCTTGACCTCCGGGCGTGACGGAACTTCGAACATGGAGTTCAGCAGGATGTCCTCGATGATGCTCTTCAGCCCGCGTGCTCCGGTGCCGCGCTGCAATGCCTTCTTGGCGATCGCGGTCAGCGCCGCCGGCTCGAAGACCAGCTGGACGTCATCGAGGGCGAAGAACTTCTGGTACTGCTTGACGAAGGCGTTCTTCGGCTCGGTGAGGATCCGGATGATGTCGGCTTCGTCCAGGTAATCCAGGGTGACGCCGATCGGCAGGCGGCCGACGAACTCGGGGATCAGGCCGTACTTCAAGAGATCCATCGGCTGCAGCTGCTTGAGGATTTTGGTCGTTTCCTTGGTCCGGTTGGAGTGGATTTCCGAGCCGAAGCCGATCTGCTTGTGCCCGATCCGGTGCTCGATGATCCGCTCCAGGCCGTCGAAGGCGCCACCACAGATGAAGAGGATGTTGGTGGTGTTGATCTGGATGAAGTCTTGATGGGGGTGCTTGCGGCCACCCTGTGGGGGAACATTGGCGATCGTGCCCTCGAGGATCTTCAGCAGCGCCTGCTGGACACCCTCGCCCGAGACGTCGCGGGTGATCGAGGGGTTATCGGACTTGCGCGCGATCTTGTCGATCTCGTCGATGTAGATGATGCCCCGCTCGGCGCGGGCGATATCGAAGTCGGCGGCCTGGATCAGGCGGAGCAGGATGTTCTCAACGTCCTCGCCGACGTAACCGGCCTCGGTCAGGGAGGTGGCATCGGCAATCGAGAAGGGCACGTCGATGATCTTGGCCAGCGTCTGCGCCAGCAGCGTCTTGCCGCAGCCGGTCGGTCCGACCAGCAGCACGTTCGACTTCTGGAGCTCGACGTCGCCCGCCATCTTGCTGTGGGCGATGCGCTTGTAGTGGTTGTAGACGGCGACCGAGAGCACGCGCTTGGCGTGGTCCTGGCCGATGACGTATTGGTCGAGCGCCGCGTTGATCGTCTTGGGGTTGGGAATCAGCCCGCCCTTGGTGCGCTTCTGCGAGGTGGTCTTGGTGTCCTCTTCCAGGACCTCCTGGCAGAGATCGATGCACTGATCGCAGATGTAGACCCCCGGACCGGCGACCAGCTTGCGCACCTGGGACTGGTCCTTCCCACAGAAGGAGCAGCGGGTGTGGCGGCGGCGATCCTCGCGTTCGTTCATCGGGATGTCTTCGGACCCTCGCGTTCCGGTTCGGGGCGCGGCTCCGGCCGCGCGCTGCCCGCGGTGCTGAGCTCGAGGCGGCCATCCTTGGCCGCGGGATCGGTCGGCCGGGCGGTGCTGAGGATGATGTCGTCGATGATGCCGTAGCCCTTGGCCTCTTCCGCACTCATGAAGAAGTCGCGCTCGGTGTCGCGCTCGATCTTCTCGATGGGCTGGCCGGTGTGCTCCGCCAGGATGTCGTTGAGGGTCTTGCGGATGCGGAGGATCTCCTGGGCATGGATCTGGATGTCGGTGGCCTGGCCCTGGAATCCACCAGACGGCTGATGGATCAGGATGCGGGTGTTGGGTAGGGCGAATCGCATCCCCTTGGTCCCACCCGCAAGCAGGACGGTCGCCATGCTGGCCGCCAGGCCCATGCACACGGTAGAGACCCGCGGACTGACATAACGCATGGTGTCGTAGATCGCCAGCCCGGCGGTGACGACGCCGCCCGGGCTGTTGATGTAGATGTTGATGTCCTTGTCCGGATCCTCGGAGGCGAGGAAGAGCAGCTGGGCCATGACGACGTTGGCGACCTGGTCGTCGATGGGGGTACCGATGAAGATGATGCGGTCCTTGAGGAGCCGGGAGTAGATATCGAAAGCGCGCTCACCGCGGTTGGTGGTCTCGATGACCATGGGGATGAGGGCTTCGGGACGCCGGCTGAGCCGTTCGAAATTCATGGCTGGCTCTCCTGTCGTCATTATAGGATCCAATTCTTACAATCCAGTCTTCCGCGTACTCACTTTTGAATACGCATCAAGGTCAGCGTCCTTTCTTCTGCCGCGCCCGCCGCTCCCCGCCCGACGCCGACTTCCCCGCACTCTCCAGCTCTTTCGCTTCCGAGGGCGGCTCAATTGTATCCGAAGATTCTGGCGCCGCCACGCTACTCAAATAGTCAATGGTCTTTCGCATCAAAAGCTGGTGCCGGAAGTAGGCTCGGACCGGGTCGGCGGTGCGCAGGTCCCCGTGCCGGTGCCCAACATGATCTTCCTCGGCCAGGGCGTTGCTGACCGCCTCATCCACCTCGGCGTCGGAGACGGTCAAGCCTTCGCGCTCGGCGACGGTCTCCAGAGCCAGCTCGAGCCGAACCTTCTGCACCGCCTGGGGGCGTTGTTCCGCCTTGAGGACGTCGAGGGATGTGTTCGTGTACTGCAAATACCGGTCCATCTTCACGCCCTGCTCCTGGAGGCGCGTCTCGAGCTCCCGGATGCGGCGTGACACCTCGCGTTCGATGAGCGCCTCCGGTACCTCCACCTCCATGCGCTCATCCAGCGCCTTGAGGACATCGTTCTCGAAACGCTGCTCGTCCGACTGGTGGGCGGCCTCCTGCAACTCGTCGTGGACCTCCTGCCGGAGCTCATCGAAGGTCTGGCCGCGTCCGACCTGCTTGGCCAGCTCGTCATCCAGCGGCGGGAGGCGGCGTTCCTTGATCGACTTCACGGTGATGCGAAACACGACGTTCTGGCCGGCCAGATCTTTCTTGGGATAGTCCGCTGGAAGCGTCAACGCGATGTCGCGGGTCTCGCCAACCGCCTGCCCGATCAAACCTTCGGCCAGCCCCGTAATCAGGCGCTCCTTATCGACCTCCAGCTGGGCGTCGGTTTCGCTTTCGCCGATCAGGACGGCGCCGGATTTGAGGATGTGGGTGTCCACCGTGAGAAAATCGCCTGCCTGCACCGGCCGCTCGGCGGCATGCAGTTCGGCGAAGCGCAACCGCAACCGCTCGAGCGCCTCGTCGACCTCCTTGTCGCCGATTTCGCTGTGTGGGCGCGGCACGCTGATGTCCTTGTAGTCCTTCAGAGTGATGTCGGGCTTGATGGAGACCGTCGCGGTAAAGCGCATCGGCTGGCCCCGCTCGAACTGCTGCACCTCGACGCGCGGCACATCGATCGGATCGAGGGCGGCTTCGTCGAGCGCCGAGTTGTAGGCAGTTGGAAGGATCAAGTCAAGGGCCTCCTGGCGCAGT
Source organism: Chloroflexota bacterium (assembly GCA_005889285.1). Classification (GTDB taxonomy): domain Bacteria; phylum Chloroflexota; class Dormibacteria; order CF-121; family CF-121; genus CF-13. The sequence continues at coordinate 160 of VBFF01000115.1, read as the reverse complement.
GCCGGCCAGCCGATTTCCCGCTCGACCATCGGCCGGGGCGCCTTACCGGGACGAAAGCCCGCGATCCGCACCCGCGGCGCCAGCCGGCTGTACGCCTGATCGATCGACTTCAAAACCTGCTCGGCGTCGACTTCGACGGACAAAACGACCTGCGAGCCAG
>VBFF01000083.1 GCA_005889285.1 Chloroflexota bacterium | reverse complement strand
AAATGGCGGTAGCCGAAAGCTGGACTAAAAAGTACCTGGCGGAAGTGCTGGGAACATTCCTTCTGGTTTTCCTCGGCGATAGCTTCGTTGCGTTCGCGGTCGCGGGCGCAAACGGCACTGGCTTCTTGGCCGGCCTGCTGGGGGCGGGATTTTTCTGGGGATTCGCGGTTATCCTCGCGATCTACGCTGCCGGGGCGGTCTCCGGCGCGCATCTGAACCCGGCCGTAACACTGGCCTTGGCCTGGCGCCGCGGCTTTCCCTGGTCGAAGGTGCCGGGGTACATCGGTTCGCAACTCGTCGGCGCGTTCATCGCAGCCGTCGGCGTGTCCTTCGTATGGAACGGGATCATCGTCGCGTACGAGAATGCGAACCATATCGTGCGAGGCGAGACCAGCGGGGTAACGAGCGGGCTCATCTTTTGGGCGAACTGGCCGCACCCGGGGCTCGTCGGGTATGCGGGTCATCCGGCGCTCAAGGGTGGCGCCGATTACCTGACGCAGGATCCGTGGTGGCGGGGCGCCGGAACCGAGATCATCATCACCGCGATCCTGGTGATCTGCATCCTCGGCATCGTCGAGGACCGGATGCCGTCGGCGGCCAACCTGGCCCCGATCGCGATCGGTTTCGTCGTGGCCGCCCTGGTCGGCCTGTTTGCTCCGATCGAGATGGCGTCCTTGAACCCAGCGCGTGACCTCGGTCCGCGGATCTGGGGGCTGTTCATCGGGTACGGCTCGAACGCCATCCCCGGTCAGAACTTCAACCTCCTGATTACGACCGGGTTCCCACTCATTGGCGGGCCTCTGGGCGCGTGGATCTACGACTTTTTCATCCACCAGCACCTGCCGGCTCCAGTCGGTCCGGATACGGTCCCGGTAGCCGAAGCGGCGCGGACGCGGGCGTAGGAGAATCGTGTCTCGACGGCTCAAGCGACAGATCGGTAAAGCCCCGGGCGGCGGGCGAGGGGTCGAACCCTCGCCCCGCCCTCGGGCGGTGGCGGGCACGCCCCTCCAACGGCTGAATCGCATCCTTCTGATCGGGGGTGCCGGGCTGGCAGTCGGCGCCGTGTTGCTCGCATTGGTGGATAAGCCGTTCAAACCCATGGCACTCGGGATCAATCTGCTGGCCATCGGGCTCGGATTGCTGATGGGGAAAGGAATCGGACGATTCATGTTCCGACGCGTGTTGCCGGCCGGTAAGTAAGAGGAGGAAGCGATGGCACAAACAACGGTGACGACCAGGCTGAAGAAGTTGATCAACACGCCGGAGACGGAGGTCAAGGACGCCATGGCCGGAATGGCCGCGGCGCACGCCGACCTGATCCGCGTGGAGTACGACCCCAACGTGATCATCCGCAAGGATGCACCGCGCAAAGGCAAGGTTGGCCTGGTGTCGGGGGGTGGCAGCGGTCACGAGCCGATGCACGGCGGCTATGTCGGCCTGGGCATGCTGGATGCGGCGTGTCCCGGTGCGGTGTTCACCTCGCCGACACCCGACCAGATGGCGCGGGCGACGGCGGCGGTCGATGGCGGGGCCGGCGTCCTGCACATCGTCAAGAACTACACGGGCGACATCATGAACTTCGAGATGGCGGCGGAGTTGGCACGTGGAGAGGGCGCCAAAGTCAATGCCGTCATCACCAACGACGACGTCGCGGTCCAGGACAGCCTCTACACGGCCGGGCGCCGCGGCGTGGGTGTCACGGTTTTGCTGGAGAAGATTGTCGGGGGCGCCGCTGAGGCCGGTGCGGACCTCGACGCGGTCACGACGCTGGCGAAGAAAGTCAACGCAAACGGCCGCAGCATGGGGATGGCGCTCACGTCGTGCATCGTGCCGGCGGCAGGCAAGGTGACGTTTGAGATCGCCGATGACGAAATGGAGTTGGGCATCGGCATCCATGGCGAGCCCGGAAGGGAACGAACCAAGCTGAAGTCGGCGGACGAAATCGCCGAGATCCTGACGAGCACCATCGTCAAAGACTTGCCCTACAAGCGCGGCGATGAGGTGCTCGCGTTCGTCAACGGCATGGGCGGGACGCCCTTGATCGAGCTCTACGTGATCTTCAACGCGGTCAATCGGTACCTGACCGGCGAAGGGATCAAGATAACGCGCTCACTGGTCGGCAACTACATCACCTCGCTGGAGATGGCCGGCTGCTCGGTGACGCTGCTCAAGCTCGATGCCGAGACCACGAAGTTCTGGGATGCGCCGGTGCACACCCCGGCTCTTCGCTGGAAGGTCTAAGACTCGTCATGGCGGTGACCGGCGCGCAGATCTACGCCTGGCTGGAGCGCTATGCCGGCATCGTGGCCGAGCAGAAGCAGTACCTGACTGGGCTGGACGCCGCCATCGGCGACGGCGATCACGGCATCAACATGGACCGGGGCTTCCAGACCGTGCTGGTCAAACTCGCCCCGGTCCGCGATAAGGACGTCGGCACGCTGCTCAAGACCACCGGGATGGCCCTCGTCGGCTCGGTGGGCGGCGCCGGCGGGCCACTCTACGGCACCTTTTTCCTGCGGGCCGGCGCCGCGCTGGATGGGAAAGCGGAGGTCTCCGACCGGGATCTCGTGGGCGCGCTCGAAGCGGGCCTCAAGGGTGTGGTGGAGCGGGGCAAGGCGAACCCCAACGACAAGACGATGGTCGACGCACTAACCCCGGCGATCGAGCAGGCCAAGCAAGCTCTCGATAGCGGAGCGCCCCTGGAGCAGGCGCTGACCGCGGCGGCAGACGCGGCCGAAAAAGGGATGAAGGCGACGATTCCGCTCAAAGCGCTGAAGGGGCGCGCCAGCTACCTCGGCGATCGCAGCATCGGCCACCAGGATCCGGGGGCAACCTCGTCCTACCTGATGCTTCGCGCGCTGAGCGACAGCCTGGCGGCGTTACCCCAGCGAGCATCGACAACGACTACGTAAGGAGGATGGGTATGGCGGATAAGAAGTACGCCGCAGCCGTCGACCAGGGCACCACCGGAACTCGTTTCATGGTGTTCAGCCACGATGGCAAGGTCGTGTCGACCGACTACCTCGAACACGAGCAGATCTATCCCAAGCCCGGATGGGTCGAACACGACCCGATGGAGATCTGGGAGAAGACGCAGCGCGTGATCAAGGGCTCGATGTCGAAGAAAGGCATCAAGGCCGACGAGCTCTCGGGCATCGGCGTCACCAATCAGCGCGAGACCACGGTGGTCTGGGAAAAGAAAACCGGCAAGCCGGTCTACAACGCCATCGTCTGGCAGGACACCCGCACCATCGACATCTGTCAGAAGCTGATCAACGACGGCGTCGAGCCCACCGTCAAGGCCAAGACCGGATTGGTCGTGGCGACCTACTTCTCGGGACCGAAGATCCAGTGGATCCTCGACAACGTCTCGGGCGCGCGGGCGTCGGCCGAGCGCGGCGACCTGCTCTTCGGCAACATCGATACCTGGGTGATCTGGTGGCTGACCGGCGGGCCCGAGGGTGGGGCGCACGTCACCGACTACAGCAATGCCTCGCGCACGATGTTGATGGACCTCAAGACGCTCGACTGGGATGCGGAGCTGCTCAGCAAGATCAAGGTGCCGCGGGCCATGCTGCCGCAGATCCGGCCCTCGAGCGACAAGAAGCTCTACGGGCAGACCAAGGCCAATGGGCCGGTGGGTGGCGCGGTCCCGGTCTGTGCTGACCTGGGCGACCAGCAGGCGGCCCTCTTCGGACAGACCTGCTACGCGGTCGGCGAGGCGAAGAACACCTATGGCACCGGCAACTTCATGCTGCTCAACACCGGCACCTCGCCGGTTCCGTCAAAAAGCGGGCTGCTGACCACGGCCGGCTACGGGCTGGAGCAGGGGAAGTCGGTGTACGCCCTGGAGGGCTCCATCGCCATCACGGGCGCGGCGATCCAATGGCTGCGGGACAACCTGCAGATCATCAAGGACGCGTCCGAGACCGAAGCCATCGCGAAGTCGGTCAAAGACTCCGGCGGGATCTACTTCGTGCCGGCGTTCTCCGGTCTGTTCGCGCCGCACTGGGACATGTACGCTCGAGGCGCGATCGTTGGGCTCACCCGCTATGTCACCCGCGCGCACCTGGTCCGAGCCACGCTCGAGGCCATCTGCTACCAGACGAAGGAAGTCGCGGACGCGATGGAGGCGGACTCGGGCGTCAAGCTCACCACCCTCAAGGTGGACGGCGGGGCGGTCAAGAACGACTTCCTGATGCAACTGCAGGCGGACATCCTCGGCGTCAAGGTGGTCCGGCCGCAGGTCCAGGAGACGACCTCACTGGGCGCCGCCTACGGCGCCGGGTTGGCCACGGGATTCTGGAGCACGCTCGATGAGCTGCGCAAGAACTGGCAGGTTGACAAGGTCTTCGAGCCGCAGTCGACCGAAGAGCAACGCCGGGCGGGGCTCGCCGGTTGGAAGAAGGCAGTCGAGCGCACGCTCGGCTGGGTCGAGAAGGAACCGACCCGCGAAGCGGTAGGCGCTGGCGCGAAGGCGTAGAAAAGCGCGCTAGGATGAGGGGAAGGGGCCGCGTTGGTCCTTTCCCCTTTCTGTTGAATGCCTGACACCAGCACGGGCGTTGTCGTCATCGGGGGTGGGTCGACGGGCGCCGGGGTGCTTCGCGACCTGGCGCTGCGCGGCATCGACGCCATCCTGGTCGAAAAGGGCGACCTGGCATCGGGCACGACCGGCCGCTCACATGGCCTGCTTCACTCCGGAGGTCGCTACTGCGTCAACGACGAACAGGCTGCCATCGAGTGCGTCGAGGAGGGCCGCATTCTGCGCCGGATCGCGCGCAGTACCGTCGAGGATACCGGCGGCTACTTCGTGTCGGTCACCGAGGAGGACCGCGAGTGGGAGCCCAGGTTTGTCGAGGGCTGCCGCCGCACCGGCATCACCTGCGAGCGAATTTCGCTCGATGAGGCGCGCCGGCGCGAGCCCGCCCTTTCCCGGCAGGTGCGCACCGTCTTCTGGGTGCCCGAGGATGGCCACCTCGACCCCTTCTACCTGGTGGTGGGAAATGTGGAATCGGCGCGGCGCCGAGGCGCGCGCGTGCTCACGCACACGGAGGTCACCGGTTTCCTCCGGGACGGGGATCGTGTCACCGGCGTGCGCATCAAAGACTCGAAGACGAACGAGGAGGGATCGATCGCCTGCCAGTCGGTGATCAACGCGACCGGAGCCTGGTCCGGGCTGGTCGCGCGCCTGCTCGGCGTGGAAGTCAAGGTGGTACCGGTCAAGGGAACGATGGTCGTGCTCTCCCGGCGGCTGGCGCATGCGGCGATCAATCGCTGCCACAAGCCGGGCGACGGCGACATCGTGGTTCCCGGGCTGAGCGTGTCGATCCTCGGGACCACGTCGGCAAAGGTGCCGCACCCGGAAACGCTACCTATCGAATGGGACGAGGTGCGACGGATGATCGAAGAGGGCGCCATGATGCTCGACGGCGTCACGACGGCGCGCGCCATGCGCGCCTATGCCGGCGTGCGGCCCCTCTACGACCTGGGCGCGGAGGCGGAAGGCCGCGAGATGAGCCGCAACTTCGCCGTGATCGACCACGAGCAACGCGACAGCATCAAGGGTTTCACCTCGATCGTCGGCGGCAAGGTCACGACCTTTCGCTTGATGGCGGAACGGGTCGTCGACGTCGCCGCCGGCCACCTCGGCGTGCGCACCCCGTGCACCACGGCCGAGGTGCCCCTCAACGATCGGGAGGAACCCCTCGACCAGTTGCGCCACCGTCCATCGCTGCTCGGCGTTCCCAAGCCGCACGGTGACGAGCCGCCGCTCCAGCCGCTGCTCTGCGAGTGCGAATTGGTGCGGCCCCAGGACGTCGCGCCCTGGTTCAGGGACCCCGCGGTGCGCGACCTGGAGGACGTCCGCCGCCGGACGCGCTCGGGTATGGGCCCCTGCCAGGCCGCCATCTGCTCCTACCGGCTGGCGGCGCGGCTGGTCAGCGACCGCGGTCTCGATGGTGCGAGCGCGACTCGGGCGATGGCGGACTTTCTCGAGACGCGCTGGCGCGGTGTTCGCCACGTCTTCTGGGGCAGCCAGCTGCGCAACATGCAGGTCACGACCGGTCTTCACATGGAGCTCTACAACCTCGACCGGGAACTGATGAAGTCGCCGCTCCCTCGCCCGAGCCGGAATCTCCCTCGCCCGCTTGCGGGGGAGAGTCAGGGAGGGGGCGATAGCGCAGAACCCGCCGAAGTGGCTGGTAAACGATGAAAACCGATATCGCCGTGATCGGCACCGGGCTTTCCGCGCTGGCCGCCGCGCGCACGATCCAGCAGTCGGGGCGCCAGGTGGTCCTTGTCTGGCCCGGCCTCTCCTCTCTCTACTTTCTGTTTGCCACCGTTGACGTCCTCGGGTATCCGACGGCGGACGCCACGGAGCCGGTCGCCGACCCGGGCGGGGCGGTCGCGCGGTTG
>VBFF01000082.1 GCA_005889285.1 Chloroflexota bacterium | reverse complement strand
AGGCCGAGCAGGCCAAGCTGCTAAGGAGCTTTTCTTTCCTGACCGCGAAGCCGGTGCTGTACGTCGCCAACATCGGGGAGGAGCAGATCGGCAAAGACACCCCGGAGCTGCAAGCCCTTCGCGACGAGGCCACAGCCGAGCATGCCGAGGTCATCCCCCTCTCCGCCCGGCTGGAGGCGGAGATCCGTGAGCTGCCGGACGAGGAGGCTGCCGTATTCCTCGAGGACGCGGGCCTGAAGGAGGCGGCGCTCCCGACGTTCATCCACGCCGCCTATCGCTTACTGAACCTCGTCACCTTTCTAACTGCTGGCGATCCAGAGGTGCGGGCCTGGACGGTTCGCCAGGGGTCCAGGGCACCGGAAGCCGCGGGCGTCATCCACAGCGACATCGAGCGTGGCTTCATCAAGGCGGAGATCGTCGCCTACGATGACCTCATCGCGGCGGGATCGTACGCCGCGGCTCGCGAACGCGGAAAGGTGCGGCTCGAAGGCCGCGACTACGTGATGAAAGACGGCGACGTGTGCCTTTTCCGCTTCAATGTCTGATGGATGGATAAGGTCGAAGCCAAAGGGCTGCTGGAGGCGGCCGTTGCGGAGCTGCGTGCGAAGAGCCGGGTTGAGCTCGAACGGCTGATTGGCTCCCCGGACGCGTACGAGGTTCAGGGGAAGTCCGGGAAGACGTACCAGATGGAAAAGCAGGCCTTCTGGGACGACAAGAAGGGTCAGGACCTTCGGATCTTGGTCTCGATTGATGATGGTGGCTGGCGTGCCTTCTTCCCGACGACCGAGTCCTTCATCATGGCGCCCAATGGATCGTTCGTCGGCGAATGACGATGGCCGCTGACACCTGGCGGCTCCTGCTCGATAAAGCGGCCAGCGGTGCCTGGAACATGGCGGTCGACGAGGTCCTCCTCGATGCTGTGGCCGCCGGCACCGCGCCGCCCACGCTTCGCTTCTATGAGTGGACGCCCCCCTGCCTTTCTCTCGGCTACTTCCAGCCCTTCGATGTGATCGACGTCGATGGCTGCCGGGCACTCGGCGTGGATGTCGTCCGGCGGCCGACAGGCGGGCGAGCCATTTTGCACGATCGCGAGCTCACCTACAGTGTCGTGCTGCCCGCATCGGTGCTCGGGCAGGACGGCGGTGTTCTGCCTTCTTACTACCGGCTCAGCCTTGCCTTGCAGGACGGGCTGCGGCGGCTGGGCGTCCCGGCCACGCTCGCCCCCGAGTCGGCGGGTAGCTCCGCCGCGCACGGACCGGTCTGCTTCGATCGCCCCTCCGCCCACGAGATCCTGCTCCACGGGCGCAAGCTCGTCGGCAGCGCCCAGATGCGGCGCGGCGGCGGCCTCCTGCAGCACGGCAGCATCCTGATCGAGCCTCGCCTGGACAAGCTGCTGGCCTGCCTGCACCGGACCGATGGGGAGGGCTCGCGGGGCCTCGAGGAGGGGGTGGCTGGCCTTGGGGAGCTGGGCGTGACCGATCTGGGCCCGATCGCCTCGGCGGTTGGCGCTGCCTTCGCCGCGGGGTTTGGTGTCCGTCTGGTCGAAGCCCCGCTTCGGCCCGAGGAGGAGGAGGAGGCGTGGGCCCTGGCCCGATCGAAGTATCAGTCAGCCCGCTGGACGCAGCGCCCGGTGCCGGCCATTGCCTAGAAACTCAACAAGGACCAGATGAGGAGGGGCATTGCAGCGGCGATGGCAGGACGGCTGCAGGGATCTGGCCCTTGTTGGCTCGCGGCTTCGGGTACACGCTATATGTTGTACCCGGGGCCGTTTGTACCACAGCCCATTGGACGTGTCAAGCGCTTTTCCACGTTCGCGCTAAACTCCACTGCGCGTACGCAGCATATGTCCCGTAAGAACAGACGCTCGCAGCTCAGGAAGCCCCAGCGCGGATCGTCCGGTGCGGGCCGTGCCGCCCGGCCGGCCGGCATGCCACCGGTTTCCCCCTCGCAAGCAAACCCGCCCGGGCAGCCCGCTCAGACGTCATCCGGCAGCCCTGCCGGCCCGGCGCCGCTTCCCAGGCCACTGCCCCGTACTCGCGGACGGCAACAGGCCGGCCCGTTGCCCACTGAGGACGCCGCGATCCCCTTGGAACGGGTGCCCTATTTCCGTTCCGACCTGCGGCGGATCGCGATCACGGCCGGCTTGATGTTCGTGCTGCTGATCGCCGGCTCGATCGTCCTGCGCAGTTTGCTCGGGGCGTGACCTTTTCGGGGGCAGCAAGAAAGGCGATCACGTAACCGTTCTGGCACAAGACGCTAACAACTTGCCAGGAGGTACCCCGTGTTCGACAAGAGATCCCCGCGCGAAGCCGCTCCCATCGTCGCTGAGACGGTGCTGAGCAACCAGATCAAGCTCGAGGGCCGGCTACAGTCCACGTCCAACATCCGGTTCGACGGCGAAATGAACGGCGACCTGACCACCGAAGGTGACCTGTCGGTCGGCGAGCACGGCCGGGTCAAGGGCAACGTCAGCGGCCGCAATGTCGTCGTCGGCGGGACGATCCAGGGCAACGTGAACACCACGGGCCGCCTGGAGATCCTGGCCACCGGCAAAGTCTTCGGTGACATCGTGGTCGGCTCGCTGATCATCGACGAAGGCGGCATCCTCCGCGGGAAGAGCGCCGTCCATGCCGAGGAATCGGCGGCCTCCACCGTTTCGGTTGGAGTCCGCATGGAAGCCGGCGCCGCCGCCTAACGGGTCGGGTTTCATTCGTTCATCTGGGTCCGGAGTCATCCGGGCCCTTTTGCTTTTGGTGAATACTTACTACCGTCGTGGTGCTCAGCGATCCGGGCCGGTTCATCATCAACGCGCTCTACCTGGTGCCGGCGCTGGTAATCGGCCTGGTCGCGCACGAGGTGGCGCATGCCGCGCTGGCCGTTTCGCGGGGCGACCAGACGCCTCGGCTCGACGGCCGGCTGTCCCTTGACCCCCGGCATCATCTCGATCCTCTGGGCACCCTGGTCGTCTTCTTCATCTATTTTGGTTGGGGCCGGCCGCTCCGCCTCAACCCCTACCGAATGCGCAGCAGCCTCGACCCGGCGCTGGTTTGGCTCGCTGGGCCGCTGGCCAGCCTGCTGGTCGCCATCGCGCTTTCGATCCCGCTGAAGCTGCTGCTGGCCTCCGGGTATGTTGGCTTTGACTCACCCCTGTTCCAGCTGATCCTGGTCGCCTTCTATTTCAACGTGGTGCTGGCAGTCGTCAACATCATTCCGATCCCCGGCCTCGACGGCTACAACATCCTCGGCGCGCTCTTTCGTCGGCGCTATGCGAAGTTTTTCTTCAGGGTCGATGCGAACCGGCAGACCATCCTGGTCGTCGTCGTCCTCATCGTTCTCTTCGCGCCCTTTGTGCTTCGCAGCTCCAGTATCTTCGACCTCTTCTACGATCCGGTTTCGCGCGTGCTCCTCGGCAGCACTCTCCGACCCATCGGTTTTTGATGGCCACGCTCCGGGCGCTTCCCAGCGTTCACCAGCTACTCGAAGCGCCGCAGGCAAGCGCGATGGTCGCGTCGCACGGCCGGCCCCTGGTGCGGTTCGCCGTGCAGCGTGTAATCGAGGAGGAGCGGCGTACCGGAGCGATCGCTGAACCCGAAGCGCGCTGGTCGGCGATCGAGCGCGTCATCCAGGAGCTGCGGCGTCCGCGACTGCGACCGGTTGTCAACGCCACGGGAGTGATCCTTCACACCAACCTCGGCCGGGCGCCCCTGGCGGCAGCCGCGGCCGAAGCGGCCGCCGCCATCGCGGGTCGGTACTCCACCCTCGAGTTCGACCCGCAGACCGGTCGTCGCGGCCGGCGGCACGATCTGGCCGCCGACCTGTTGCGCCATCTGTCGGGTGCCGAAGGGGCGGCGGTCGTCAACAATTGCGCCGCGGCGGTGCTCTTGATGTTGACGGCGCTGGCGAAGGGCAAGGAGGTGATCGTGGCGCGTGGCGAGCTGGTCGAGATCGGCGGCGGTTTCCGGATGCCCGATGTGATGCGCCTTTCGGGTGCGCGCATGGTTGAGGTCGGCACCACCAACCGCACCCGAGCCGAGGATTACGCCGCGGCGATCACGCCGCGCACGGCCGCCATCCTGAAGGTGCACGCGAGCAACTTTCAGGTGATTGGCTTCACGCAAAGCGTCGAGCTCAAGGAGCTCGCGGCCATTGCCCGGCAACATCAGCTGCTGCTCCTGCACGACCTGGGAAGCGGCGCGCTGGTCGAGACCGCCGCTTATGGACTTGCCGAGGAGCCTCGCATCCAGGACAGCCTTGCGTCGGGAGCGGACCTCGTGGCCTGCAGCGCCGACAAGCTGTTGGGCGGGCCGCAGGCCGGGCTGTTGCTGGGTCGCGCGGCGCTCGTGGACCGCGTGATGAAGCACCCCCTGGCTCGGGCCGTCCGGGTGGACAAGATGACGCTCGCGGCGCTCATCGCCACCCTCGACCTCTACCTGACCCAGTCCCCTGCCGGCGTGCCGGTATGGGAGATGCTGGGTGCGTCGGCGGAATCGATTGCCGCCCGCGCCCAGGGCTGGCAGAGGCGATTGATGGAGCAGGGAGCGTTGGCCGAGGTCGTCGCCGCGGAGTCGACGGTGGGCGGCGGCTCGCTCCCAGGGGAGCGGCTGGCGACAACGGCGCTCGCCATCACGCCCCGGCGCGGCGGTGGCGGCGCCGCCGAGCTGCTGCGCCGTCTGCGCCAGCACGAGCCGCCGGTCATCGGACGAATCGTCGAAGAGCGCGTCCTCCTCGATCCGCGCACCGTCCTGCCTGGCGAAGACGACGTCATCGTCGAGGCGGTGATCGCGGCGCTGGTATGACCGACCTGCAGGCAGGGTCGTTCGTCGTAGGAACCGCTGGTCACATCGATCACGGCAAGTCCGCGCTGGTGCTGGCACTGACGAAGATCGATCCGGACCGGCTGGAGGAGGAGAAGCGCCGGGGCATGACCATCGACCTCGGCTTCGCTTACATGCAGCTGCCCAGCGGGCGGCGGGTCGGGATCGTTGACGTTCCGGGCCATCGGCGCTTTCTCAAGAACATGCTCGCCGGTGTTCACGGGATGGATGCGGTTCTGCTGGTGATCGCCGCCGACGAGGGACCGATGCCGCAGACGCGCGAACACCTCGCGATCATCGACCTGCTCGGCATCGAACACGGCGTGGTGGTGCTGACCAAGTCGGACCTCGTGGACGAAGCCTGGCTCGGGTTGGTTCGCGACGACGTCACGGCGCTGGTCGCCGGGAGCTCGTTGCGCCAGGCGCCGATCGTGGCGGTATCGAGCAGCACGGGCGCCGGCCTCGACGAGCTTCGGATGGCGCTCGACGCGGAGCTCGCGAAAACGGCCCCACGTCCCGACCTTGGTCGACCGCGGTTGCCGGTCGATCGCTCATTTGCCATGTCGGGATTCGGCACGGTCGTGACCGGAACCCTGGTTGGCGGCGCGCTCCAGCAAGGCGCCGAGCTCGCCCTGCTGCCGGCCGGCCGCCGGGTGCGCATCCGTGGCCTGCAGCAGCACAACCGCCCGGTTGAGGAAGCCCGACCGGGGAGCCGGACGGCCGTCAACCTCAGCGGGCTCGACCATTCGGAGGTTCGTCGAGGCGACGTGCTGGCACTCCCCGGAACGTTACCGGCGAGCCGCCGCCTGGACGCGCGCCTCATCGTGCTGCCAGGGGTCCAGCCATTGCGTCATCACCAGGAGCTGCAGATGTATCACGAGACGAGCGAGGTGATGATCGAGCTCAACTTGCTTGAGCGCGACGAGCTTCGTGGCGGCGAGGCCGGTTGGGTCCAACTCTTCGCGACACAGCCCGTGGTCGCGCTTGATGGCGACCGTTTCATCCTTCGAGTCCCCTCACCAGCCGCCACGGTCGCGGGTGGGGTGATCGTCGACAGCGCGCCGCGCCGGCACCGGCGCCGCGATGCCGCGGTCCTTAGCGATCTCGCCGCCCGCGAGCACGCCGACCCGGCCACGTCCGCGGTCCTGGAGCTCGGAAAGCATCCATGGGGTCTTAAGGACACCGAGCTGGCGGGCCGGCTCGCTGTCTCCGCCGTGCGGCTGGAGACGATCCTCGCGCCTCTCATGGAACGCGGCGCCGTGCGCCGGCTGGCCGCGCGCTGGTTGACCCGCCGGCAGTGGGAACAGTGGGTGACAGGTGTGCTGAGCGTCCTGCGGGCGTATCACGAGGCCCAGCCGCTGCGGCGTGGCATGCCGAAGGAGGAGCTGCGCAGCCGCACCGGCATTCCTGCCGAGCTGTTTGGCGAGCTGCTCACCGTGCTCGCCGATGACCACGCCCTGGTCGACCAGGGCGGCGAGGTCGCGGCCGCCGACCACCACCCGGCTCTGACCTCGGAGCAGGAAACGGCGATCGCCGCGCTCGTCGCCGAGCTCGAGGGACAGCCGTTCAACCCACCCCCGCTGCCCGATCTCGTTCGCCGTTACCGGCTGACGCCCGCGCTGCTCCAATATCTGGTTGTCGATGGTCGGGTGGTGCGCGTCAACGAGGACACGGCCTTCGCCCGCTCGGCCTACGACGATGCGGTCCGCCGGCTGCGTCGGCACCTCATCGAGCACCGGACCCTCACGGTGGCGGCGGCGCGCGACGTGCTGGGATCGAGCCGCCGCTACGTTCTTCCCTTGCTCGAGTGGTTGGATTCGCAAAAGATCACGCGCCGGGTCGGAGACGACCGTATCCTGAGAGGCTGATGCTGGCCGGTGCTTTAAGGGCCCGCACGGTGGTCGCCGGCCTCG
>VBFF01000081.1 GCA_005889285.1 Chloroflexota bacterium | reverse complement strand
ACAATCCCAAGCTCCTCGACCAGAAGGCCTACGAGGCATTCGTCGAAGGCCAGTCGCACTAGTGACTTCCTGGTGACGTACCTCCCGAACGCGGAAAGTGAGCGCGCCGAGATGCTCAAGGCGCTCGAGCTCGAGAGCATCGACGGCCTCTTCAGACACCTCCCGGACGCACTCAAACTGGATCGCGTCGACCTCCCTGAGCCGCTCTCTGAGGTGGAGCTGGTGCAGTACATTCGCGAGCTCGGCCGGCTGAACGCCAGGATTTCGCCGGCGAACAGCTTCCTCGGTGCCGGCGCATCGCGCCGCTTCAGTCCGGCGATCGTCAACCAGGTCATTTCGCGGCCGGACTTCTACACGACCTACACGCCCTACCAGGCGGAGGCCAGCCAGGGCACGCTGCAGGCGACCTACGAGTTTCAGAGCATGATCACCCTTCTCACCGGACTGGATGTGGCTAACGCCTCCCTGTACGACGGCGCCACGGCGCTGGCGGAAGCAACGGCGATGGCGGTCGCCCACACGAACCGCCAGAACGTCGTTGTGGCCGGCGCGCTTCATCCCGAGTACGCGCAGGTGCTCAAGACCTATTCCGAGGCCCAGCAGTACGAGATCCTGCGGGTCGCGTCCGGGGCCGATGGCCGGGTCGACCTCGCGAAGCTGGAGCAGGCCGTCACCAGCACCACCGCCGCGCTCATCCTTCAGCAACCCAATTTCTACGGGGTGCTGGAGGAGCCGAAGACCATCAGCGACCTCGCCCATCGGTCGGGCGCGCTGGTGATCGCCTGTGTCGATCCCATCTCACTCGGGATCCTCGCTCCCCCGGGCGAGTACGGCGCCGACCTGGCGGTGGGCGACGGACAGCCGCTGGGCATTCCCCTCTCGTTCGGCGGGCCCTACGTCGGGTTCATCGCCTGCACGCAGGCGTTGATGCGCCGAATGCCCGGGCGGCTGGTCGGGGCGACGGTCGACGCGGACGGCCGGCGCGGCTACGTGTTGACGCTACAAGCCCGCGAGCAACACATCCGGCGCGAGCACGCCACCTCGAACATCACGACCAATCACGCGCTGATGGCGATCGCCGCGACCGTCTACATGGCCCACATGGGTGGGGAGGGCCTGAAGCAACTCGCCGAGCTGAGCGCCCAACGCGCCCATCACCTGGCGGCGCAGCTCGTGGAGCGCAAGGGATACCGGCTGGCCTTTGACGGACCGTTTCTCTGGGAGTTCGTGATGCATACGCCGTATCCGGCGGAGCAGACGCAGGCGTTCATGCTCGAGCGTGGTATTCTGCCAGGCCTGCCACTGGGGCGATTCTTTCCGGAGCTCTCCGATGCCTTGCTGATTTCCGTCACCGAGCTCAACCATCCAAAGGCGATCGAGCGCTTCCTCGAGGCGCTGGCGTGAGCGAGCCCCTGCTCTTCGAGCTGGGGCGCCCGGACCGGCCGAGCCCGCGGCTCCCCGTAGCCGGGGTCAAGACACGACCGATCGACGAGCTGGTGCCGGCCGCCCTTCGCCGGCAGTCGCCGCTGCCGATCGCCTCGCTCAGCGAGCCCGAGGTGGCCCGGCATTTCGGCCGCCTCGGCCGGCTCAACTTCAACCTGCACCAGGGTCTCTATCCGCTGGGCTCGTGCACGATGAAATACAACCCGGCCGTCAACGAGGCGCTTGCCCGGCTCGATGATTTCGCCGATCTCCACCCCTACCATCCGCCGGCCCGAGCGCAGGGGGCGCTACGGTTGATGTGGGAGCTGGAGCGGGCGCTGCTGGCGCTGACCGCGATGGACCGCATGAGCCTGCAGCCAGCCGCCGGCGCGCACGGCGAGTGGACGGGACTTCGCATGATCCAGGCCTACCATCGGAGCCGCGGCGAGACCCGCGACGAGGTCCTCGTCCCTGACAGTGCCCACGGCACCAATCCGGCCAGCGCCACGCTATCCCGTCTCAAGACGGTGACCGTCAAATCCGGGCCTGATGGTCTCGTTGACCTCGAGGATTTCAAGAGCAAGATCTCGACGCGGGTCGCGGCCGTCATGCTGACGAACCCGAATACCGCCGGTATCTTCGAGAAGGACATCCTGGAGATCGCCCGGCTGGCGCACGAGCACGGCGTGCAACTCTATTACGATGGCGCCAACCTCAACGCCCTGGTTGGCATCGCCCGGCCCGGCGATATGGGCTTCGATGTCGTTCACCTCAACCTGCACAAAACCTTCTCCACGCCGCATGGCGGCGGCGGCCCGGGGGCCGGCCCGGTCGGCGTGAAATCGCATCTCGTGCCCTTCTTGCCGGTTCCCACGGTTGAGCGCACGGACGAAGGATTTCGCTTCGAGTACGACCGACCGCAATCGATTGGCAAGGTGCGGTCGTTCTACGGCAACTTCGGCATGCTGCTTCGCGCCTACGCCTACATCCGCACTTACGGCAACACCATCAACGAAGTAGCGCAGAACGCCGTGCTCAACGCCAGCTACCTCCGGCATCACCTGCGCCGGTATTTCGATGACGCCTTCGGTGGGCCATCCCTGCACGAGTTCGTGTTGACGGCGAAGAAGGCGAAGGCGCAGGGCGTATCGGCGAAAGACATCGCCAAACGATTGATCGACCTGGGCTTCCACCCACCGACGGTGTATTTCCCGCTTATCGTTCCGGAGGCACTCATGATCGAGCCGACCGAGACCGAGTCCAAGGCCAGCCTGGATGGGTTCGTCGCCGCGGTGGAGCAGATCGTCGAGGAGATCGCCAGGGATCCAGAGGTCGTCAAGACGGCGCCGCACAACGCCCCGGTGGGGCGTCTGGACGAGGTTCGGGCGGCTCGCCAGCTCGACCTGTGCTGGCGGCCTCCAATCCAAAAGGAAGCCCCGGTCGCCGCTTCCTAAACCGGCCTACTTTAGGCGCCCACATAGGTCTATTTTGGCGCCTCAATTGGGTATAATTTGAATACGCGATTTGCTGAATCCTGAGGAACGAACGACGGCTGCCTATGATGCCAAGGCCATCCAGGTTCTGGAGGGTTTGGAGCCGGTCAGACGCCGTCCCGGAATGTACATCGGCTCCACGGATAACCGGGGCCTCCACCACCTCATCTACGAGATCGTCGACAACTCCACTGACGAGGCCCTGGCGGGCTTCTGCACCCGGATCGAGGTAACCCTCCACGCGGACGGCTCGGCCTCGGTGGCCGACAACGGCCGCGGCATCCCGGTCGACATGATGAAGGACCAGGGCAAGCCGGCCCTCGAGGTCGTCATGACCAAGCTACACGCCGGTGGAAAATTCGGCGGCGGCGGCTACAAGGTCTCGGGCGGGTTGCACGGTGTCGGGCTCTCGGTCGTCAACGCGCTCTCCGAGCGGTTGCAGGTCACCGTGATGCGCCACGGCAAGCAGCATTACCAGGAATACCGTCGCGGTACACCCGTGGCGCCCTTGAAGGTCGTCGGCAAGGCCGATACCACCGGCACCTACATTCGATTCTGGCCGGATCCGGAAGTCTTCGAGGAGCTCGGCTTTCACTGGGACATCGTGTCCCACCGGCTGCGCGAGCTGGCGTTCCTCAACAAGGCCCTGACCATCCTGCTGCGCGATGAGCGCGTCGATCTCGACTACACCTTCTACTTCGAGGGCGGTATCAGCGCCTTCGTCAAATATCTCAACCGCGACAAAGGATGGGTCAACCTGCGGCCGCTCCATGTCGAGCGCGAGATCGAAGAGAACACGGTGGAGATCGCGCTCCAGTACAACCAGGGCTTCACCGAGAACGTCCTCGCCTTTGCCAACGACATCAACACGGTCGAGGGTGGCAGCCACGTCACCGGCTTCCGCTCGGCGCTGACGTCGGTCCTGAACAAATACGCGCGCAAGGCGAACCTGATGCGGGATCAGGACCCCAACCTCACAGGCGACGACGTACGTGAGGGATTGACCGCGGTGATCAGCGTCAAGGTGCGCGAGCCGCAATTCGAGGGTCAGACGAAGACCAAGCTTGGCAACTCCGAAGTCCGCGGCCAGGTCGAGACAGTCTTCTCCGATGCGTTCACGCAGTACCTCGAAGAGAACCCGCCGGATGCGCGGCGAATCATCGAGAAATGCCTGGTCGCCGCGCGCGCTCGCGATGCGGCCAAACGTGCCCGGGAGCTGGTGCAGCGCAAGTCACTGCTCGAATCATCGACGCTTCCCGGCAAGCTGGCCGACTGCTCCGAGCGGGACCCGAGCCTCAGCGAAATCTACGTGGTCGAGGGCGATTCCGCGGGTGGCTCGGCCAAAGGCGCCCGTGATCGCCGCTTCCAGGCGATCCTGCCACTGCGCGGCAAGATCCTCAACGTCGAGAAGGCCCGTGAAGACAAGATCCTCACCTCGGAGCAGATCCGCAACCTGATCACCGCCCTCGGTACCGGCGTGGGCGAGAAATTCGACATCAATAAGCTGCGTTATCACCATGTAATTTTGATGACTGACGCTGACGTCGATGGATCTCACATCCGGACGTTGTTGCTGACCTTCTTCTTCCGCTACATGCCGCAGGTGATCATCGGGAAGTACCTCTATGTCGCGCAGCCGCCGCTCTACAAGATCACTCGCGGGAAAGAGATCGGTTACGCCTACACCGAAGAGCAGAAGAATCGGAAGCTGGCCCAGATGACGGGAAAGCCGGAGGTCGCTCGCTACAAGGGTCTCGGTGAAATGAACCCCGACCAGTTGTGGGAAACGACCATGAACCCACAAAACCGGATGTTGCTCCGTGTCGAGATCGAAGATGCGGTCGAGGCGGACAAGATCTTCGATGTCCTGATGGGCACCGACGTCGATCCCCGCAAGCGATTCATCCAGACGCACGCCAAGACCGTGCGCAACCTGGACGTCTAGCCCCTGTCGTCCGGTTTCCCCATGAAAATCGCGCTTGATGCGATGGGTGGTGATTTCGCCCCCGACCAGGTGGTGGCCGGCGGCGTCCAAGCGCATCGTGAGCTCGGGGTCGAGGTGATCTTCGTGGGCGTCAAGGACAAGGTCGACAGCGCACTGGCGGCCTCCGGCGCCGGCAAGTGGGCGCAGATCGAGGATGCCCCCGAGGTCATCGCCATGGACGAGCACCCGGCGCAGGCGGTGCGAACTAAGAAGAACTCGTCGATTGTCCGGGCCTGCACGATGGTCGAGGACGGACGCGTCAATGGTTTCGTCAGCGCTGGGAACAGCGGCGCCGTGATGGCAGCCGCACTCTTCGGCTTGCACCGGATTCCCGGCATCGATCGTCCCGCGATCGGCTCCATCATCCCGACGGCGACGGGTCAGAACTGCTTTCTCCTGGATGTCGGAGCCAACACCGACGCCAAGCCTGAGCACCTGGTTCAGTACGCCCTGATGGGGAGCATCTACGCCGAGAAGCTTCTGGGTCTCAAAACGCCGCGGGTGGCGCTGCTCAGCAATGGCGAAGAAGCCGGCAAGGGCAACCAGCTGGTGCAGTCGAGCGAGCCGCTGTTGCGCGCCCTCAACGGGGTCAATTTCATCGGCAACATCGAAGGCAAGGACATCTTCAAAGGCAAGGCCGATGTCGTCGTCACCGACGGTTTCAGCGGCAACATCCTGATCAAGACCGCCGAGGGCGCCGCCGAATTCGTCTTCCAGAGTATGCGCGACGCGGTCAAGGGCGATCCCCTCGCGACCCTCGGTGGGGCGCTCATCCGGCCCAAGCTGCAGGCGGTCCGGCGCCGCGCCGATTGGCGCGAGTTCGGCGGGGCTCTCCTCCTTGGCGTCAATGGCGTGGTCGTGATCGCGCACGGCCGCTCCGACGCCCGTGCCACCTACAACGCGGTCCGGGTTGCGCGCGACGCCGTCGACCGCCAGGTGGTGGCGACGATCACGGCGGCCGTGCCCTCGGCGGCTGACCGGCACAGACCAGAGCATAAAAGCGCGCCTCTCGTAACATGACGACATGGCTCGGAATGGGGAGCGGCCTGAGCACCGTGTGGTCGTGACCGGCATGGGGGTCCTGGCACCGAACGGGAACAATTTGGTCGAGTTCTGGGACAGCCTGATCGAGGGACGGTCCGGGCTTGGGATCGCGACCTCCTTCGATGTCACCGACCTGCCGGTGAAGGTCGTGGCGGAGCTCAAGAACTTCGATCCCCGCAACTACATGGACTTCAAAGAAGCAAAACGCATGGCGCGCT
>VBFF01000189.1 GCA_005889285.1 Chloroflexota bacterium | reverse complement strand
AACGATGCTCATACACCCGCCCGAGCGCGGAGCTCAGGCGACGGCCTGGTCCGCGATGTCGAGCGCCTTGTCGATGATCGCGAATCCCTCCGCCAGCTCCTCCTCGTTGATGCAGAGCGGGGGATTCGTCATGATCGTATGCCAGCGGACGAAGGTGTAGAGGCCCTGGTCGCGCAGGGACTTCGCTAGCGCCTTCATCGGCTCCGAGGTTCCGTTGAAGGGGGCGAGCGGCTCCATCGTCTTGCGGTCCTTGACCAGCTCCAGGATGCCGAAGAGGCCGATCGCACGCGTGAGCCCGACCGATCGGTGCTTCCGCCTGAGCTCCTGGTGGTGGCGCTTCATCACCTCGCCCATGCGGCGGGCGTTACCGATCATGTCGTCCTCTTCGTACGCCTGGATCGTGCCCAGCGCCGCCGCGCAGGCGAGCGGGTGACTGTTGTAGGTCAGCCCGCCATAAAAGACGTTCTTCTCGAAGTAATCGGCAACCTTCGGGCGTATCCCGACCGCGCCAAGCGGGACGTAGCTGCTGGTCAGCCCTTTTGCCATGGTGATAATGTCGGGGACCACCTTCCAATGGTTGACGGCGAACCACTCGCCGGTTCGACCGAACCCGGACATGACCTCGTCGCAGATCATCAGGATGCCGTAGCGGTCGCACAGCTCCCGCACGCCCTGCAGGTATCCATCCGGTGGGATGAGGATCCCATTCGTCCCGGTGACCGGCTCCAGGATGAAGCCGGCGATGGTACTCGGCCCCTCGAGCTGAATCGTCTCCTCCAGGTAACGCAGTGACTCCTCGGCACTGTCCACCTCGCGTTGTGGTCCGTGATAGGGATCGAGGACATGCACCACGCCTGAATCTCCGATGTCATTAGCCCAGCGTCGCGGATCGCCGGTCAGCGCGATCGCCCCGGCCGTGGCGCCGTGGTACGAGCGGTAGCGCGAAACGATCTTGTGGCGGCCGGTGACCCAACGCGCCATCTTGATGGCGTATTCGTTTGCCTCGGCACCGCCAAGGGTGAAGAAGACTTTGTTGATGTCGCCGGGAAGCAACTCGGCCAGCTTCTGACCCAGCCTTGCCCTGGGCTCATGGGCCATGAACGGGTTGATGAAGGCCAGTTTCTCGGCCTGCCGCTTGATGGCCTCGACGATCCGAACTGGCTGTTGAAGTCGATGATGCGCTTGCCGTCGGGCGTGTAGAAGTAGACGCCTTTGGCGTGATCGACGGCAATCGGGTCGACCGCGGACTGCGCGGTCCAGTCGTAGAGCGTGTACTGGCGGCAGAGGGCGACGATCTCCTCGCCGCTCAGAACGTGCGGCCGCGCGCTCGTCTCTAAAGCCATCTTGTCGTGATTACTTTGTGCCGGGTGTAGAAGCGCATACTGTCCTGTCCGGTGGCGTGCAGGTCGCCGAAGAACGAGTTCTTCCAGCCGGTGAAGGGGAAGAACGCCATCGGCGCCGCCACCCCGATGTTGACACCCAGCATGCCGGCCTGCGCCCGGCGCTTGAACTCGCGGGCATTCTTGCCCGAGGTGGTGAAGATGGAGGCCATGTTGCCATAGGTGCTGGTATTGAGCAGCTTCAACGCCTCGTCGATGTCGCTGGCGCGCATCACCGAGAGCACCGGCCCGAACAACTCCTCCTTCCAGATCTTCATGTTGGGCGTGACCCGGTCGAAAATCGTCGGCCCGAGGAAGAAGCCATCTTTCTGATCCACCTGGCGTCCGTCAGAGACGAGTTGCGCCCCTTCGGACTGGGCGCCGTCGATGTACTCGATCAGCTTCTTCTTGCGTTCGCCCCGAATCACCGGGCCGAGGGTCGTCTTCGGATCCGTCCCGGGACCCACCTTCAGCTTCGCCGCATCGTTGGCGAGCTCGCGCACCAGGGCGTCGCCGATCTTGCCGACGCCAACCGCGACGCTGCCCGCCAGGCAGCGCTGGCCGGCGTTTCCGAACGCCGAGGAGATGACGTGCGGTGCCGAGAGCTCGAGGTCGGCGTCATC
>VBFF01000080.1 GCA_005889285.1 Chloroflexota bacterium | reverse complement strand
TGAGTTCGAGCTCGATGACCTCTTCCGCCCCGCCCGCCCCCAGCTTGACTGGTACGCCGACGAAGAGACCGCGGATACCGTACTCGCCGTCCAGCCGCACGGCACAGGGAAGAATCTGCTTGCGGTCGAGCATGATGGCATCGACCATTTCGGCGACCGCCGCCGAGGGCGCGTAGTAGGCGCTGCCCGACTTCAGCAAGTTGACGATCTCGGCACCGCCGTCGCGGGTGCGCTTGACGATGGCCTCGATGCGCTCCGATGGAATCAACGTGCTGATGGGGATGCCGGCGACGGTGCACATGCGCGCCAGCGGCACCATCGTGTCCCCGTGGCCACCGAGGACATACGCCTCCACATCGCGCACCGAGACCTTGAGCTCCTGCGCGATGAAGGTGCGGAAGCGCGCCGTGTCGAGGATCCCCGCCTGGCCAAACACGCGCTCTTTCGGGAGGCCCGACACGCTCTTCGCGAAGAATGGCGTCGGGCGATCGGCGCACCAGCTCCTGGGTCACGCCGCGGACGATGTTCTGGTTGGTTTTCACGAGGTCGTCCCGGGACATGCCGGGCTTGCGGGGGACGCCGGAGGTGATCACGCAGATGCTCGACCGGGCGGTCTCCTCGTAGCCATTGGTTCCGACGATGCTGGAGTCGTAGCCGACGATCGGGCCGGCCTCTAGCATGTCGAGCGCCTTTCCCTGTGGCAGGCCTTCTACGATGTCAACCAGCACGATGTCGGCGTAGCCGCGCTCGGCGAGGCGTTGGGCCAGGGTGGCGCCAACGTTACCGGCCCCCACCACGGTGATCTTGAAACGAGCCATCCGCCCCGCTACCGTAGCAAATCGACCACGGCCGTCGTTAGACTCGGCGGGGGGATGGCGGGAATTATCCAGGCGGGCGAGCGTCGTCTGCTGAAGACACTGCACGAGTCCGCGGCGCAAACACATCTGTCCTGGCGCGGCATGCTCGTGCTCAGCTCGTTCTGGTTCGCCATCGCGTACGTGATGCAACCGCTGGGCGGCAACATCATCCCTCTGCTCGTCGATCGCTTCACCGACCCGATGACCATCCGCCTCGGACCGCTTGCCATCGGCGCCGACGTCAACACGTATGTTTCCGTGCTCGACACGATCGGCGCCGCGTTCGCGATTCTCTGGCAGCCGGCCATCGGCGCGATCAGCGACAACAGCCGCGGCCGCCGGCGCCCCTTCATTGCCATCGGCGTGGTGGGCGACATCCTCTTCCTGACGCTGATTGCGTTCGTGACGTCGTACTGGGCGTTGCTCCTCGTCTATGTCCTCTTCCAGGTCGCGTCCAACACCGCGCAGGGCCCCTACCAGGGGATGCTTCCCGACCAGGTGCCGTCCGAACAGCGAGGCGAGGCCTCTGGCTACTACGGCTTGATGAACCTGCTGGGCACGATCGTCGGCTTCCTGGTGGTCGGCGCGCTTCTCATCCCGACCCATCATCTCCGCCTCGCGATCCTGACCCTGCCGGTGGTGGTCGCCATCGCCGGCGCGCTGGTGATTTTCCGCGTACCGGATCGCCGGCGGACGGCCGCGTCGAGCCAGCGGCTGGGGCGCTCCGTGCTGCTCAGCGTTGCCATCGACACGCGGCGCTACCGAGACTTCGCCTGGTTGATGGTCTCGCGGCTTTTCTTCCTCATGGCCCCGGTAGCGATCGGGACCTACGCCTTCAACTTCATCCGCTACACGTTCAACTACTCCGAGGGCAAGGCCTCGCTGTTCAGCAGCGCCCTGCAGGCGACGATCCTCGTCTTCGCGGCGGTGCTTTGCATGACCGCCGGCTTCCTCGCCGAGCGCTTCGGCAAGAAGCGGTTGATCGCCGCCGCGTGCGTGACCGGCGCGGTGGGCTCGACCCTGCTGATCTTCGCGCCCAGCCTGCCGTGGATCCTCGGCTTCGGACTGATCGTGGGCATCTCGCTCGGGACGTTTCTATCCGTGGACTGGGCATTTATGACCGACCTGATCCCGAAAGCCGAAGCCGGTCGCTACATGGGGGTCTCGAACATCGCGACCGCCAGCGCGGGACTCATCGCGCGGCCGATCCTCGGGCCGATCATCGACGCCTTCAACAACAACCGCGCGAGCGCGGTTGGGTACCGAGTGATGTTCGGGATCGTCACCGGCTTCTTTCTGATCGCGCTTCTGACTTTGCAACCGGTGCGTGAGATCAAGGTCGAATAAGGCTGGTCTCTACCAAACTTACGGACCCCCGCTCAAACCGTAGGCGAGGTACAGATCGGGACCGGTCTCGACCCAAATCGACATCGTGCACACCGGTGTGTGGAAGGACGCCCGTTCCGCCGGTGTCAGGAGATTGCTCAGGACCGGCATCCCCGCTGGCGTCGTTCCGATCCGTTCGAGCCCATGGCGGCCGTTTTTCGCCAGAAATTCATCCACCTCGCGCCGCGATTCGGGCGCGCTGGCCGGGAGATAATCCCGGTCGCAAAAGTGGATTCGAGGCGGCGTTCCTTCGGTCGACACCGTGCCGTACATCGCCTGATTCCGGATCGCCGGAGCGAGTGCCAACGCGCCCAGGCCCACCGCAATCAACCCACCCAGGAGCAGGGCGGAAACGACAAGCCTTCTCCGAATCATCCAGGAGCTTAACGGCGACGCCGGGAAAAGGGTTTCTAGTCGAGGGCCGGAAGGCTGACGTCGACCTCGGTGCCCTTCCCTTCCGCGCTCTTGACCCCGATCTCGCCCCTGTGCGCGTCGACGATCCACTTGGCGATCGCGAGACCGAGGCCGGTGCCGCCGCTCTCGCGGTTGCGCGCCTTGTCGGCCCGGTAGAACCGTTCGAAGATATGCGGCAGATCGACACTCGGGATCCCCTCGCCGGTGTCGGTCACCCTGACATGGGCGCGCCCGTTGTGACGGATCACCCCCACCGACACCTGGCCGCCGGACGGCGTGTGGGTCAGGGCATTGTCGATCAGGATCAGCAGCAGCTGGCGCACCCGACCCAGGTCGGCATCGACCCGAACCCCGCCGTTGAGATCCGGGCGAAGCTGGACGCCGCGCTCCTCGGCCATGGGCGTGGCCTGAACGATCAGCCCCTTGACCACCTCGTTGAGCTCCATCGGCCTGGGATCGAGGCGCAGCTGCCTGGCATCGGCCAGGGCGAGGGTGGTCAAGTCGCCGACGATCCGGTTCAGCTGTTCGACCTCCTCGACGATGCTCTTGGCGTACACGCGGGACGTCCCGTTGGAGCGGCGTAACCAGGCCTCGACGTTGGTTCGGATCAGGGTGAGCGGCGTACGCAGCTCGTGAGAGGCATCGGCGACGAACTCGCGCTGGCGCTGGAAGGCACCAGCGATGGGCCGGATCGAGCGTGTCGCCATCAACACCGAGGCCAGGGCCCCCAGGACGATCCCGATCGCGGAGGCGAGCACCAGCTGCCGTACCAAGCGCGAGAGAGCGTCTCCGACCCATGAGATCGGTTGCGCGACCTGCAAGACGCCAATGACCTTGTGGGTCTTCGACACGATGGGACGCGTGTCGACCATGTACAGCTCCGAGCCACTGGAGACCTGGGTCTGACCGGGTTGGCCGGCGTTGGCGGCGATGGTGGCGGTACTCAAGCTCGGGTTGTTGAAGAGCTTCTTGAGCTCGGCGCGCGGCTGACTGACTTCCTGGCCCTTGGAGTCGAGGACGCGCACAAAGACATCGGCAAGGCTTGGGGTCAGCAGCTGCTGGGGGTTGACGCTGACCGTATCTCCTGTGACGGTCACGTTGCTCATCGCCTGGGTGACAGCGGTTGCGAGGTCTTTGTCGGCTTTTGCCTGCAGCGCCTGTGACACGGTCACGTAGACGATCAGGTCAAAGCATCCGAGGATCAGAACGAGCAGGACGAAGTACTGGGCGGCGAGGCGCACCAGCGCGCCCCTGAACATCATCCCGACAGCCGGTAGCCGACGCCATACACGGTTTGGATGAGCTTCGGCGAGCGGCCCTCGTCGATCTTGTCGCGAAGGTAGGAGATATAGACGGCGACGCGATTCGTGGTGCCTTCGAAGTTGTAGTCCCAGACGCGCTCCGCGATCTGCGCCTGGGTCAGCACCTGGTTGGGATGGCGCATCAAGAACTCGAGGAGGGCGAACTCCCGGGCGGTTAACTCAATTGGGGTGTCGCCCCGCCGGACCTGGTGGGTCTTGAGATCGAGGACGAGGTCGGCCACCTGCAGCCGGTTCGCGTGGCCGTTCTTTTGCTCTCTCCGCATGAGGGCCCGCAGCCTCGCGAGGAGCTCTTCGAAGGCGAACGGCTTGGGCAGGTAATCGTCGGCGCCGGCGTCGAGTCCGGCAACGCGGTCGTGGATCTGACTGCGCGCGGTCAGCATGATGACCGGCGTTTGAATGCGGTTCTGACGGAGCCAGCGGCAGACTTCCATGCCGTCTTTCTTGGGAATCATGAGGTCGAGGATGATGGCGTCATATCGTGCCGTTTCGGCTAGCTCCTGGGCGCGCTCGCCGTCGGCCGCGATGTCGACCGCATAGCGCTCGTCCTCCAGGAGCTGCTTGAGCAGCGTCGAGAGCTTTCGCTCGTCCTCGACGAGGAGGAGATTCATCGGGGTGTGCCCCAAGTGTAGCGGGTCGGCCAAGCCAAACTAGGCGACCGCCAAACCCCCGAGGCGCGCGAGTCTAAACGGCGACGGCGGGGATGCTGGGAGCGCGCTGAGCGGCCATCTCCGCGGCTGTCAGCAGGTGGTTGCCCGAGATCCGCGACCCGCTGTCGACGAAGCGTCCGAGGCTGTCGCGGGCCCGGCGTACGTTCCAGCCCAGGATGTCGCAGTATTCGACGAAGGTCTCGCCGGCAAAGAATCGCTCGGATTCCGTCCGATACGTCTCCACGCTGAGGTCCGCCACCGCCTGCCAGATCACTCGGGTCAGGAGTGACTGGACGGCTTCCAGGGGAATATCCGGTTCCGTCGCGCCTTTTCTCATCCCTTCCTCCGATCGAACGCCGGCGCAGCCGCTTCGCCGCGCAATTTGAATGATGGTTTCGCTAATTTAACAAGTGATACCGATAATGTCAATCACTTCGCCTGAAGGCGGGAAATCCGCCTCTGCGGGCCGGCGGTGGGATGCCGCATCAGATCGGCCGCCCGGAGGCGCGCGTCGATCCCAGGCAGGCCGGCGGCAACGGCGGCACGCACGAGGGGGACGTGGGGGATTCGTTCGAGGTGCTCGGCGATGGGCCAGAGATCGCCCTCGCTCGTCATCCAGTGCAGCCGGTCGAAGCGCGCCAGGTTGACGGGGCGGCCGTGACCGCGGAGGGTGAGCTCGCCCTCGAGATTGAAGTAGTGCTCGAAATACGACATCGCCAGTTCGCGCAGTGTCCGGTAGACCGGTTGACGGGCGCGCAGGCCGGTGAACTTGCTCGTCCCGATCGCGCCCCAGAGGCCGCGACGACGATAGACCGCGATCACGTGATCCTCGTCGTGAACCGCCGCGAGGTCCATGATCAGCGGCGGGTCGCCTCGGAGACGCAGGGTGGCGGCCGCGAAAACGGCCCCTTCGATGCAGTTGGCGGTTCGGTCGCGCAGGACCCTGCGTGGCGACCGGAACGTCTCCCCCTCGTCCTCCGTGTTGTACGGAATATCGTCGAGGAACTGCTGGACCCTGGCCGGGGTGCCGAGTCGGCGCAACGTCGCCAACTCGTGCCGGGTCAACTCAGGGAAGGCACGGGTCATGGGTTCGGCCGTCGGGTTCCGCTCGCGCGCCGGCTGTGGCAGAATCTGTAGTTCGACGCGGCTGTGGTGAAATCGGTAAACACGCCAGGTTCAGGGCCTGGTGGGCGCAAGCCCTTGAAGGTTCAAGTCCTTTCAGCCGCATTCCCAGCCTTTCCACGCCGGGGCGGGCTTATCGCCCGACCTCGCGGTACCAGTCGCTGACGTAGGCGTACCGCTCCTCCGGCTCGATGGCCGAATCGAGGCGGACCCCGTGGATGCGGGTGTTGTTGACGGTCATCACGTAGCGCGGACTGTAGAGAAAAACCGCCGGGATCTCCTTGGCGAAATCCTCCTGGAAGGTGGCGTACGCCTTGGCCCGGGCCGTGAGGTCGAGCGTGTTGCGACCGTCCTCCAGGTCGCCGTCGATGAAGACGTTCTTCTTCATGCCGGCGAAGTTGAAGCCGCCAGGGTGCGCCTGCGAAGAGTGCCAGAAGGAGTAGACATCCGGATCGGGGCCGTTGTCAAAAGCCGTGAGCGTCATGTCGAAGATGCGCGGATTGAGGTAATCGTGAATCAGCGAGGCCGTCGTGACCGGTCGCACCTCGGCGACAATTCCGACCTGCGACAGCTGGCTCGCCACCTTCTCGGCCACCCGTTCGTAGGGGGGGACGTCGCTCGACACTGTGAGGCCGAAGCTGAGACTGGTCGCGCCTTTGGTTCGAATGCCATTGACCAGGGTCCAACCGGCGTCGTCGAGCAGTTTGGCGGCGGCCGTCGGATCATAAGGTGGCTGCTGGGCTGCGCTGTCGTACGCCCACGTGATCGACCGCGGGATCGGTGAGTCGGCGGGAACGGCCTGCCCGCCCAGGACATCCCTGATGATCGCCGTTCGGTCGATCGCCTTTGCGATCGCCTGCCGGACCCTGACGTCCTGGAAGTAGGGTTCGTCGGTCTTCAGGTTGAAGAGCAGCTCCGCATATTGATAGGTCGCACTCGTCATCACGGTCATCTGCGGGTTGGTCCGCTCCTGGGCGGCACCCGATGGCGTGAGATTGGCAAGACCGTCGATCTGCCCCCGATCGAGTGCATCCAGGGCGGCGGCCTGCGACGGGAAGCTGCGGATCATGAGGGAATCCAGCCAGGGCCGGCGCCAGGAGAACGGGTTGCGCTCCAACTGGATGCGGTCGCCCAGGTTCGAGACCATTCGAAAGGGCCCGCTTCCGACCGGGTTCAGATTGGGCGACGCGGAGGCAAGCTCGGCCATCGTCTTCCCGGCGAGCAGATGCGACGGGACGATGTCGAGCAGCTCGAGGTTCGCCAAGAACCCCGCGTTATGACCAGGCAGCGCGAAGCGAACGTGGCTGGCGTCGACCGCCGTCGCGATGATGTCCTTCCAGCTCTGGTTTAAGAGGGCGCCGGGAAACTGTGGATCCTGGACGGTCCGAACCGTGAAAACGACGTCGTCCGCCGTGACCAGGGTTCCGTCCGACCATCGCGCATTGGGTCGCAGCGTGAAGCTGTAGCTGCGACCGTCCGGGCTGACCTCCCAGCGCGAGGCAAGGCGTCCCTGGACGGTCCCCGTCGGCAGGACTCGGACGAGCGGCTCGAAGAGCAGCGCATCGAGGTCATTCGACCCGGCGGTGGCCTCTCCGAAGAGCGGGTTCAGCGAGCCGAGCTGGCCGACCACGCCCTCCGCGTAGCTACCGCCCGGCCGGGGCGCCTCGGGCGACAGGATGACGCCGCGGAAGACGAGCGCAAGGACGGTCAGCAGCCCGATCAGCGGCACGCCCACCCCGAGGGCGAGCAGTCCGCGCCGGATCAACCGACTCGGATGTAGACGACAGAGACCACCACGAACAGGACCACCAGTCCGATCGTGGCGTAGAACAGGTTCTTTTCCAGTCCGCGCTTCGTGCGGTAGCCACCGCCCGAATCTCCGCCGCCACCGATGGTGCCACCGAGCCCGCTCGCCTTGGGCGTCTGGAGCAACACACCCAGCATGACGAAGAGGGCCAGGACGAGCTCGACGATCCCGAGAAAGGCTTTCATTGAGGCTGAAGCCGATGAATTATAGCGCCAATTCTCCACGCGCTCGGTCGGAATGCTGGCATTGACAGATACACAAATATGTAGTAGCATGCCGGCGTGTACGGCCCGTCCCGCTGCGTCCGGTTGCCCCTCCTCCTCCTGGCGCTGCTGGCCGCCTCCTGTGCGCCGGGCCGTACCGCTCCCCCTGTGGCTGCCGCTCTTGCCCTTCGGCCGGTCGTGCCATCGCCGATCAGCAGCGGGGCCGACCGGCTGGTTCCACTGCCGGACGGCCCCACCGCCTTTGCCGCGATCGTCGACGAGCTGGCCCACGCGCGACGCTCCATCGACATCGAGCTGTACGAGTTCCAGCGATTAGATCTCGCGGCGTTGCTGCTCGACGCGCGAGAGCGCGGCGTCACCGTGACCGCCATCAGGGATCCGTCGGAGCGGAGCAGCCGGACCGTAGCGCCTCACCATCGACCATGTCAAGCTGCTGATCCTCGACGGTGCCCGGGCCATTGTCGGAGGTATCAACTGGGGCACGCACTCGCCGAAGAACCACGACTTCGACGTGCTGGCGACCGGCCCGGTGGTGGACAACCTCGAGCGAGTCTTCAAACAGGACCTGGCGCTGTCGGGCGACGCGTCCGCTATTCCATCGCCGGCCGCCGACCGCACCGTCGAGGTGTTGACGACGCATCCCGGTGAGTTCATTCGAGCGGCCGCGCTCGCCGCGATCGCCGCCGCCCAACACTCGATCGACATCGAGATGTTCGTCCTGAGCGATCGCCTCGTCCTCGAGGCGCTCGTCTCGGCCGCGCGCCGCGGTGTCCGCCTTCGCGTCCTGCTGGATCCGACCCAACCGCAGAATGCCGCCGCCTTCGGGCTCCTGGCTCCGGCCGGGGCCGCCGTGCGCTTCTATCGCCAGGCCGCAGACGAGCTGCTGCACGCGAAGCTCGGGATCTTCGATGCTGGGATCACCCTCTTCGGTAGCTGCAACTGGTCGCGCTCCGGGTTTACGCGCAACCACGAACTCGACCTCCTGGTGCGCGAGCCCTGGCTTGCCCTGACGTTCCTCAGCCGGATCGAGCAGGATTGGGCCGCGTCGCCGCCCTGAGGTCGTCGCCCGACATGGCGCGGGGCACCTCGAGTCCGACGAGGGGCAACAGCGTCGGCGCGATGTCGCCCAACTTGCCGCCCTCGCGCAGCCCGTGGACCTCGTCGGCGCCGGCCACGATCAACGGCACCGGACTCAAGGTATGCGCGGTCAGCGGCGCGCCCGTGGCTCGGTCGACCTTCAACTCGGCGTTCCCGTGGTCCGCCGAGATCGCCAGGATGCCACGGCGGCTGAGCACGGGACCCGCGATCCGGCCGAGCATGGCATCGACGACCTCGACGGCCCTCACCGTTGCCGGAAAGACGCCGGTGTGGCCGACCATGTCGGGATTCGCAAAGTTGACGACCAGGAAGCGATCCTCGCCCGCGGCGAGCCGGTCCAGTAAGACATCGGTGACCAGCGACGCGCTCATCTCGGGCTTCAAGTCGTAGGTCGCGACTCGAGGGGACGGCACGAGCAGCCGGTCTTCGCCCGGAAACGGCGCCTCCCGCCCCCCGTTGAGAAAGTACGTGACGTGGGCGTACTTCTCGGTCTCGGCGGTGTGGAACTGTTGCCAGCCCGCGTCGGCGACCACCTCCGCCAGGACCTGGTTGAGCGGCTCGTCCGGAAAGGCGACCTCCGGGGCAAGGCCCTTCTCGTACTCGGTGAACGTCACGAAGTGCGCGAGCTTCGGCCGGCGGTTTCGCGGGAAGTGGTCCCATTGTTCATCGAGCAGCGCGTGGCTCAACTGCCGCGCGCGGTCGGGGCGGAAGTTGAAGAAAATCACGCTATCGCCGTCGCCGATCGCTGGCGGCGGTTCCTCGCCGGCCGGGACGATCCGGGTCGGCACGATGAATTCGTCGGTGATGCCGCTTGCATAGCTCTGCGTGATCAAGGCCACGGGGTCCGGCGCCGTCGGTCCGCTCGCCTCAACCACGGTGCGATAGGCGCGTTCGGTCCGCTCCCATCGCTTGTCGCGGTCCATCGCGTAGTAACGGCCACTGACCGAGGCAATCCTGCCGGTGCCGATCGCGCGGATGCGCTCGACCAGCTCTCCCACGTAGCCGGCCGCGCTGTTGGGAGGCTCGTCCCGACCATCGGTGAAGGCATGAACGAACACGCGGGGTGCCCGCAGCGCGTGGGCCATCTCGAGCAGCGCGTACAGGTGCTGGCTGGAGCTGTGCACGCCGCCGGGAGAGACGAGCCCCATGAGATGGAGCGCGTGGCCGCTTGCCGACGATTGCATCGCAGCGCGCAATACCTGATTGGTCGTAAAGCTTCCGTCCTGGATCGCCCGGTTGATCCGGGTGAGGTCCTGGTAGACGACGCGGCCGGCGCCGATGTTCAGATGGCCAACCTCCGAATTACCCTGCTGGCCCTCGGGCAAGCCGACGGGTTCGCCCGCCGCGGCCAGGATCGTATGCGGCCATCGCTGCCAGAGCGCATCCCAATTGGGCGTTTTCGCCGCGGCAATCGCATTGCCGAACGGATCGGTGCGATATCCCCACCCATCGATGATGACGAGCACCAGGGGGCGTCCCGGAGCCGCGCTCACGCCGGTCTGACGCCTTCGGCCGCGGCGCGCACGATCTCGGCGAAATCGGCCTGCTTCAGGCTGGCGCCGCCGACCAGCGCCCCGTCGATCTCCGGCTGGTCCATCAAGCTCCGCGCATTGGCCGGCGTGACGCTGCCTCCGTAGAGGATGCGTGTGTCGGTCGCGAGTTGCCCGAACCGCCCCACCAGCAGGCCGCGGATCAAACCCATCGTCTCGTTGGCGTAGTCCGGCGTCGCCGCCCTCCCCGTCCCGATCGCCCAGACCGGTTCGTACGCAATCGTCAGATCCGCGGCCCGCTTGACCTCGATGCCGTAGAGCGCCGCACTGAGCTGGCGTGTGATGACCTCCTGCGTGCGCCCCAACTCGTGCTCCTCGAGCGTTTCACCCAACGCCAGGATGACCTTCAGACCGTTGCGAAAGGCGGCTTGCAGCTTTCGGTTGAGCTGTTCGTCGGTCTCGTTGAACAGCTGGCGCCGCTCGGAATGACCGATCAGCAGGTAGTGGCACCAGCCCGCCAGCATCTTGGGCGAAATCTCGCCGGTGAAGGGACCTTGATCCTCCCAGGAGGCGTTCTGCGCGCCAACCTCGATCGAGCATCCCCGAAGGACGTTGGCGATCTCCCAGAGCATCAGCGACGGCGGCAGGACCACGAGGTCCTCGCGCTCCGCGAATGACGCCAGGGCATGACGCAGATGCAGCGCATACTCCAGCCCTTCGGGCACGGTGAAATGCATCTTCCAGTTGCCGGCGATGAGTGGCCTACGCATGGTCCTTGTCGCGTAGCACCGCGATCCCCGGCAGGACCTTCCCTTCCAGGAACTCGAGCGTCGCGCCGCCGCCGGTCGAGACGAACGACATCCGCTCCGCCAGGTGCTGCTTCTGGAGGGCGGCCACCAGGTCGCCGCCACCGATGATGGTCTGCGCGTCGCTGCCGGCCAGGCCCTTCGCCAGCGCATCGGTGCCGTGGTCGAAGGGCGGGACTTCGTAGACGCCGAGCGGGCCGTTCCAGACGACTGCCGCCGCGCCGTCGCAGGTTTGCAGGAATCGCTCGACCGTCATCGGTCCGACGTCGAGAACTTTCATCTCGGCGGGGACGGCATCGACCGGCACGGTTTTCACGAGGACGCCGGGCCTGGCCTCGGGAGCCACGATGGCGTCGAGCGGCAGGACGAGCGTCGCGCCCGAGCTGAGCAGCGATCGCGCCACCTCCAGCTGGTCGTCCTCCACCAGCGAGCGGCCCATCTCCAGGCCCTTCGCCTTCAAGAAGGTGCAGGCCATCGCGCCCCCGATGCAGAGGCGATCGACGCGCCCCAGCAGGCTGCGCAGGACCCCGATCTTCGTCGAAATCTTCGAGCCGCCGATGATCGCCACCAGCGGATGCGGGGGATCGGTCATGATCCTGCCCAGGGTGATGATCTCGCGCTCCATCAGGAGTCCGGCGACGGCCGGCAGGTACTGTGCGATCCCCACCGTCGAAGCGTGGGCTCGGTGCGCGGTGCCGAACGCATCATTGACATAAAGCTCGCCGAGGGCGGCCAGTTGCCGGGCAAAGGCCGGGTCGTTTTTGGTTTCGCCGGGATTGAAGCGGACGTTCTCCAGCATCACAACCTCGCCGTCGCGCATCGCCCTCACAGCGGCCTCGACCGATGGACCGACGCAGTCCTCCAGGTGGCGCACCGGCCCTCCCATGAGCTCGCCGATCCGGTCCGCCAGCGGCGTGGTCCGGTAGGCGTCGTCGACCTGGCCGTCGGGGCGGCCGAGATGCGTGATCAGGATCACGCGCGCACTGCGCTCGACCAGGTACTGGATCGTCGGGAGCGCCTCGCGGATGCGGGTATCGTCGACGATGCGGCCATCCTCGATCGGGACGTTGAAGTCGACGCGGACCAGCACGCGCTTGCCCGCGACGTCGAGGTCGCGAATCGTGGCTTTT
>VBFF01000188.1 GCA_005889285.1 Chloroflexota bacterium | reverse complement strand
CGATGTGGAAGAGCCCGGCCTTGAACTTTGTCGGTTGGGCATCGGCGTAAAAGGCGCCGTTGTCGCTGAGCAGCTTGACCCGCAACCCCAGGATGCGCCCCTCGTTGCTCAACGCCATCTCGCCGCTCATGTGAAAGTCGCGCGCGAACCCGGTCGAGATCAGGTTCTCGCTGCGGTCCTCCACCCACTTCACCGGTTTGCCGATCAGGAGCGATGCCGCCGTGGCGACCACGTAGCCAGGATAGATAGGTACCTTGTTGCCGAAGCCGCCGCCGATGTCGGGCGAGATGATGCGGATGTTCTGCTCCGGCAGCCCAGCGACGATCGCGAACAGCGTGCGGTGCGCGTGGGGCGCCTGCGAGGTCATGTAGAGCGTGGCGTGGCCGGTCGCTGAGTTGATGTCGGCGACGATGCCGCAGGTTTCCAGCGGCGATGGATGACAGCGCGGATAGAAGGTATCCAGCTTCACCACCCGATCGGCCTTCGCAAAAGCCTCGTCGGTCTTCGCCTTGTCGCCGGCCTCCCAGTGATAGATATGGTTGTTCGTCTGGCCTTCTTTCTCGTCGCGGATGAGCGGCGCGCCCGGCTTGAGCGCGTTCTGCGGGCTGACGACCGCCGGGAGGACCTCATAGTCGACCTCGATCAGCGCCGCGGCGTCGCGCGCCACGTACGGGTCCGTCGCGATGACGCAGGCGACTTCTTGACCCTGGAAGCGCACTTTGTCGGTCACGAGCACCGCCTGGGTGTCGCCCGAAAGCGTCGGCATCCAGGCGAGCTTGTGCTGGGCGAGCAGCGCTCCCGTCACGACCGCAATGACGCCAGGCACCGCCGAGGCAGCCTCGGTGTTGATCGACTTGATGCGGGCATGGGCAAACGGGCTGCGGTGGATCGACATGTGCAGCATGCCCGGCAACGCGATGTCGTCGAGATAGTTGCCACGGCCGCGGATGAAGCGGTCGTCCTCCTTGCGCCGAATGCTCTCGCCGATGTTGCCCTTGAGCGGCGTTTCAACAGCCATGGCTCAGCTCCTCGCCGCGGCGGTGGCCGCCTCGGGCGTTGCCGCCGCCGTCTTCA
The DNA here is from genome assembly GCA_005889285.1 of Chloroflexota bacterium. Classification (GTDB taxonomy): domain Bacteria; phylum Chloroflexota; class Dormibacteria; order CF-121; family CF-121; genus CF-13. Next base: position 2,466 of record VBFF01000188.1, on the reverse strand, counting down.
TCTGGACCGCCGCGCTCTTGACCGCCTTGACGATGTTCATGTAGCCGGTACAGCGACAGATGTTGCCCGAGAGCGCCCAGCGGATGTCGTCCTCGGTGGGGTCCGGCTTCTCCTGCAGCAGCGCGATGCTGGTCAGCATCATGCCGGGCGTGCAGAAGCCGCACTGGAGCCCGTGCTCTTGCTTGAACGCGGCCTGGATCGGGTGCAGAGTTCCGCTCGCGGCCAGCGCCTCGACGGTGGTCACCTGCTGACCGTCGGCCTGCACCGCGAGCATGGTGCAGGACTTCACGGGTATTCCCTCGACCAATACGGTGCAGGCGCCGCAATGGGTCGTGTCGCATCCGATGTGGGTCCCTGTCAGTCGGAGTTTTTCCCGGAGGAAATGCACCAGGAGGAGCCGCGGCTCGACCTCCGCGGTCTTCTTCTATCCACCTCCCCGGGCGCGCTCGTAGGCGCGCCTCAATCCACGCTCGGTAAAGACCCGAACGACGTTGCGTTTGTACTCGACAGAACCGCGATGGTCGGCCTTCGGTTCGGCGGCTTCCGCGGCCAATCCGGCTGCCTCCTTGATCGCGGCGTCATCCAAAACCCGGCCCTTGAGCGCGGCCTCGGCCCGCTCCGCCTTCAGGTTCTGCGGCCCAACCGCCGTTAGTCCGATTCCCGCCGACCCCACCTGGCCGTCTGCCATCTGAAGATGGACCGCGACGGCGACGGTGGCGAAGTCACCGACCTTGCGCTCCAGCTTGAGGTAGGCGCCGCCGGTTTGCGACCTGGACGCCGGTATCCGGATCTCGCTGAGCATCTCGTTGGGTTCGAGGGCGGTGCTGAACGGCCCATTGAAGAAGTCGCGCGCCTTCACGGTCCGGCTGCCGGAGCTGGAGCGCAAGACGAGATCGGCGTCGAGCGCCAGCAAGACCGCTCCCCAGTCGCCCGACGGGTCCGCGTGGGCGACCGACCCTACGATCGTGCCGCGGTTGCGGATGATGGGGTCGGCGATCTGTGGGGCGGCATCGGCCATCACGTGGTAGCGCGAGGCCAGCAGGCTCGACCGCTCGGCGGACTTGTGGCGGAAAAGCGGGCCGATGCGCAGCGCCCCATCACGCTCCTCCAGATAGTCCAGGTCCTTGATCTTGTTGATATCGACCAGGTGGCCGGGACTCGCGAAGCGCAGCTTGAGCAGCGGGATCAGGCTCTGGCCGCCCGCCAGCACTTTCCCCTCATCCCCAAGCTGATCGAGGAGTTCGAGCGCCTCGTCGACGGTTTTGGGCGCGTGATATTCAAATGGCGCTGGCAGCATAGACAACCCCTCCTGCTGTGATTGTGGAGACCAGCGGACGTGGCCTTAACCGTAGTCCGGCAAAGGTTTGTTGTCAATCGGCGAAACGAATTGCGCTGAATTCGGTCCGCGCGTCAGCTATCGACGGTGTCGAAGGCGCCGTACGCCGGAAAACGGAAGGCCATGTCTTTGGAGAGCAGCCCCCCGTGGCCTAAGCGATTGAAATCGTCCGCCGTGACACGCGCCCCGGTGAAGAGCCGCGGCAGGATGAGGTCGAGCACTGTCGCCCGGGAGAACATCCCGCAGGCGGCGACGCCGAAGATCGGCTTGTCAGACAGGTAGGCGAGCCAGACGGCGCTCCCGGGATGCGCTGGCGCACCCTGTTTTTCCATCCGGGCGCCAAGTCCCTCCAGCGCGACGAGTGTCGGGTCGAGCGGGTCGGTGGCGTTCGCGCCCGCGGTCAACAGGAGGTCAGCATCGCGCAGCAGTCCGCTGACCGCGACTTCCACCGCGGCGAGATCGTCCGCAACGTAGCGGATCTCGCTGATCGACGAGCCGAACCAGGCAACCTTCATCTCGATCGATGCCTGGAACTTCTCGCGTTGCGCCGGGTCAAGCCGCTCGCGGACGAGAACCCCGACCCGCATCGGCTGGAAGGCCAGGACGCGGATTACGCCCTCTACCCCTGCCGCAACGCGCTCAGCCTCGCGCAGGCGAGACTGCGGAACCACGAAGGGCGTGACCTTGACACCAGCGATGGTTTTGCCTTTCGAGACCAGCTGGCCGTCGAAGAGGGTGAAGATCGAGACATCCTGGATGCTGTTGAGCGCCTGCAGACCCTGGACATCGACCTTGAAGATGCCGTTCACGTCGGCGCTCAATCGGACCTGGCTCTCGACCGGGCCGTGGACGATGACGCCCGGCCCGGCGACCGCCCTTGCCAGGCGGCGAGCGGCCTCATCTTCATGAACATCGCCCGGCTCCATGCGCACGATGTGGAGCTCATCGACGCGAGCCCCCGCCACCACCGGCCAGTCCTCGCGGGTGAGGATCCGGCCCTTGAGCAGCAGGGCCCGATGGTGGTCGTCGGGCACCAGCAGCGTCTGGGCCAGCACCGCGCCGTCGATCCCCTCCGCGCTCAAGCCTGCGCCCCGTAGGGACTCCGGTTTCACGCCGGCGCCGCCGGGCCG
>VBFF01000079.1:2601-9646 GCA_005889285.1 Chloroflexota bacterium | reverse complement strand
CCAATCGGTGGAGGTCGAACCCGGTCCCTACTCGCATGAGCGCCTCGATGGCGCCGCGACTCCGGCCCAGTTCATTCCCGTATACGGTAGCGTCTCGGCGGACGGTAAGCCGGCGCGAGGTGGCCCCAACGGCGCCACCTGGGAGCACGATTTCGACATCAGATACCTGCGGGACTGAGCGGACGAAGAGGAGTCCTGGCTTCTATACGCACAAGGGGTCGGCGGCCAGCAGGGCTTCCACCATAAGCGCATCCTCGCGGGTCACGACCTTGAGATTGCGCGAGGAGCCGGAGAAGACCTTGACGAGCTTGCCCAGCTTCTCGATCAGCTCGGCATCATCCTCGACGACGATCCGCTCGCGCACCGCCTTCTCGTGCGCCTCCAGCAGCCAGTCGTAGCGGAAGACCTGAGGCGTCTGGACCTGCATCAGGTCGGCACGCTCCACGGTGCCGTGAACGAAGCCGGCGCTGTCCACGTGCTTGTAGGTGTGGTGGACGGGGATCGCCGCGGTGGCGGCGCCGTGCTGGCGGGCAGCCTCGAGGCCGGCGTGGATCAGGTCATCGCTGACCAGGGGTCGGGCGCCATCGTGGACGATGACGAAATCCGGCGGGTCCTTCTTCAGGCTGAGCAGGCCGAGGCGAACCGAGTCCTGCCGGCGCTCGCCGCCGAGGTGGATGTCGATCGCCTTTCGCCAGCCGTCACTCTCGAGCTCGCGGGTCACCTCGAGGAGGTTGCGCTGGGAGATCAAGAGCGTGATGCCGGTGATCTCGGGGCACCGGTCGAACGCCTCGAGTGTGCGGCGAATCAGCGACCGGCCTCCTACGGACATCAGCACTCGTGCGCTGGACTCCCCATGGTGAAGCCCGGCCCCGGCTGCCGGGATGATTGCCTGTACTTGCACAGTTCACCCCTTTTTGTAATGGCGGATCGGTGGGTTGAAGTATAAGGTCCGCCTCAACGTCGCACCGTTGCCCGCATGCTGGCAAGGTGACGGTCGAGGTGGCTCCGGCCGAGGCCTTCGATCGATAGCGGACGCCCACGGGCAGGACCAAACGGCACCGACTGCTTGAAGTCGTCGTCCGTCAGTGAGCGCAGGACGGCGACCAGCCGCTCGGCGTTTCGGCGCGCGAGGAACACGACTTCGTCGCGGCTGATACCTGAAACCTGAGCGGCCTTGATCGCGTTGCTGGCGTTATGCGCCTGTGGACTTCCAGGGATAGGGATCCCGCTGCGAATCGCATCGATCCAGTCGGCGGCCCGCTCATGTCCCCAGGCGACGTGATGGGCGACCACGCCCACCCGCCACTTCTCAGCACGACAGATCGCCCGCCATTCTTCGTCCGAGCAGCTCTCGACGAAGGCGGTGAACTCCGCATTGGCGTCGACCATTTCCTCCGCCATCGCGACCGACCTCGACACGGTCTCGTTCTACCATTCGGCGAGTGATCGAGCCCAGATCCGCGCTCGCTGCCGGAGCCACCACCTGGATCCGCACCGGGACGCCCCTCGTCCTCTTCGTGGCGTTGGGCCTTCCGGCCGGGGCGGTCGGGGTCGCCTGGCCGCAGATGCGCGCCTCGCTGGAGGCGCCGCTGGCGGGCCTGGGTCTTTTGCTGGCTGCCCTCACGGCGGCCTATTTCGTCGCGAGCGCCGGCAGCGGATTCCTTGGGGCCCGTCTCGGAACGGGTGCGCTGCTGGCGGCGGGGTGCGGGCTCGCTGCCGCCGGCTTGCTGGGGCTGAGCGTCGCGACAGCCTGGTGGATGGTGCCCGTCGTCACCCTCCTGCTGGGCGGCGGTTCCGGATTGATCGATGCCGCGGCCAATGCCCACACCTCCCTGAACCGGGGTGTCCGATACATGGGCTGGCTGCACGCGTCCTGGGCCGTGGGAGCCGCCCTAGGCCCGCCGGTCGTGGTCGCTTCGCTGGGGGCGAGCGGCTCCTGGCGAGCGTCTTTCGGCGCGATGGGGGCCGCGTTTCTTACCGTCGGATTTCTCGTCGGCTACCGCCGTCAGGACTGGATCGACGCGCGGCCCGACCAGGATCGACCAGCTCTGGCGGCACGGGTGCCACGATCGAGCCAGCGCAGGGCGCTCGTGTTGTTGATCGGCCTGTTCGTCCTGGGCGCTGGGCTCGAGGGAACCGCAGGTGACTGGAGCTACACGCAGCTGACGGCCGGCCGCTTGCTTTCCACTGGTCTGGCCGGTCTGGGGGCCTCGCTCTTCTGGGCGGGCCTGGCAGGCGGCAGGGCTGCGATGGGGTTGTTCGGCAATCGGATTGCACCCGATCGGCTCCTCGACGTCAGCGTCGGAGCGTCGGCGCTGGGAGCGCTAGCCTTCTGGCTCGCGCCGCCGCTGGGATCGGCGCTCATCGCCCTGCCAATCCTGGGCGCCGCAATTTCGGTCATCTTTCCACTGCTCCTGTCGATCACGCCGACTCGCGTCGGGACGAAGATGACCTCCCACGCGATCGGTTACGAGCTGGCAGCGGGCACGCTGGGCGGCGGCGGTCTTCCCGCGCTGACCGGGCTTTCCCTTCAGGCGGCCGGGCTTTTGACCCTGGGGCCGCTGCTCACCGTTTTTGCGGCGGGGCTCCTGGTGCTTCACCTGGTGAGCCGTCTGGCCCCGACCCGCGTCGACTAGCGATCGCCGCAGCAAGGGCGAGATCCCCGGGCGTCGTGATCTTGATGTTGTCGACCTCGCCTTCGATGACGGACACGTCCCCGCCGGCCCACTCCACCACCGAGGCGGTATCGGTGCCAATGAATCCCTGGCGGGCGGCTTTGTTGTGCGCCTCCAGCAGCCAGGTCGCCTGAAACGCCTGGGGCGTCTGAACGGTCCAGAGATTTGGCGGGTAGCCAGCGATCCATCCGTCGGCGACCAGCGCGGTCGCTCGCCCCACCGGCAGCCCCGGGATGCAGCCAATGGATTGGGCGACACCTGCAAGCAGTCGGTCAACCAGGGCGTGGGTCGCAAATGGTCGAACGGCGTCGTGGACAAGGACCGTGTCCACCTCGGCGGCGTCGATTTGCGCCGCGAGTGCGCGAAGTCCGGCAAATTCTGAGCGATGTCGCACGTCGCCGCCGGCGACGACCAAACGGAGTTTGCCAAAGCGCTCCCTGAGTGGCTCGCATCGAGCCACATCCTCGCGCCGGGTGACCAGGACGACACGATCAACAAGCGGCGTCGACTCGAAGAGATTGAGCGAGTGCTCGAGGATGGACCGCCCGTCGACCTCGATGAAGACCTTGTTGATCGGAGCGCGCATTCGCGTCCCCTCACCGCCGGCGACGATGATCGCAGCGACGCTCATCGCGCCGCCAGCACGCGCACGCGGACGTGTGCGGCCTGGCAGAGCCTGATCATGTCGGCAGTCTCCGTCTCTTCGTCCCCCAGTCGGGTAAGAGCATCGGCGAGCGCCTCGCGATCGAAGATCCAGGGGCCGACGACCTGCACGAGCGTTTCGCGCAGCACGGTTCGGCGAACCTTGCCGGCGACGACCTCTTTGACCGTGTCGCTCATGGGGAGGGTGAAGACCTCCGCCGCAAGCGTGGGAGGGAAATTGAACGTTTTTGCGACCGACTGACGGTGATTCGCTATGAGGATGCGTTTGGCAGCTGGGGCGTCGCGGATAGCTTCGCGCAAGCGCGCGACGAAGCCCGGGCCAGGCTCGACGCTCACGACGGCGACGTCAGCGACCGGTTCCGCCGCCGCCCGAGGCCCTCCGCAAGGGTTTGGGCCGTCCCATGGTCGACTCGCTGGCCGGCGTGGCGAAGATCATCCGCCCGGCGGCGGTCTGCAGGACGGAGGTCACGATCACGCCGATAGTCTGGTTCATGTAGCGGCGCCCATTCTCGACCACGATCATGGTGCCGTCATCGAGGTAGGCCACTCCCTGGTTCTGCTCCTTGCCTTCCTTGATCACCTGGATATTCATCTCCTCGCCAGGAATCACGACCGGTTTGAGCGCGTTCGCCAGGTTGTTCAGGTTGAGGATGCGCACCCCTTCGAGTTGTGCGACCCGGTTCAGGTTGTAGTCGTTCGTCATGATGGCGGCGTTCCGCTTCGTTGCCAGCTTGATCAGCTTCATGTCGACCTCGGTGACCTCAGGAACATCCTCGTCGATGAATTCGATGTCGACGAGCGGCTCCTTCTGCAACAGGTTGAGCACCTCCAGCCCGCGCCGCCCGCGGTTTCGGCGCAGCGCATCACTGGAGTCGGCGATGTACTGCAGCTCGGCCAGCACAAAGTGCGGCACCAGGATCTTGTCGCGAAGGAAACCGGTCTGCGCGATGTCCATGATCCGGCCGTCGATGATGACACTGGTGTCGAGCAGCACACCGGAGTCCAACGGATGCGCGACCAGCACCCCAGCTGCGCGCGCCGGCCCCAACACCAGCGCCATCATCTCGTGACGCCGACTGAGGCCGAGCGTCAGGCCCCAGTAGGCGAAGACGAGGGCCACGATGAGCGAGATGACGAAGCCGAGGTGCCATGGCAGGGTCGCCAGGAAGACCCCAACGAGCGCAGCAAGCAGCAGCCCGACGAGAAGTCCGACGGTCGCCGCTACCAGGTCCGGCAGCGGCGTGACGTTTAGCTTATTTTCGAGCCAGAAGAAGGGCTTGGTCGTAACGTAGGGGAGCCCGAAGAAGCCAAAGAGCGCGCCGGCCAGTGCGGTCAGCATCAGGACGATCGCTCTCAGCGTGTAACCGTCGATTTTGGCTTCCGAGATGATGAATGAGGCGTACTCGACGCCCGCTATAAGTCCAAGCAACAGGCCCAACAGCCGGAAGACGCGTTCCACGCGCATCGCAATCACCTCCTTTTGTCAGGATGGGCGACGCAATCTCGCGCAGGCGCGCAAACAGGACCGCCATCGTGCCCTAATTAAAGCATGAAATCTGGCCGCCGACGCTCCTTTTGGCCCCTGAGTCCAACCGCCGCCGCTCAAAGTCTGGAGCGGACGTGCTGGCTGGCGGCCGCCGGCCTGATTCTGGCCCTCGCTTTGGCATCCGACCCCGTCGCGAACGCTTCCGCCCGCCCTCCAAGCGGCATCGCGCCCGAAAAAGGCAGCGTCCTGATCCTGCAACGACGCTGCATCGACCGGATCCTTGGCCAGGCACGGAACAAGAGTGAGGAGGCGGTCGTCGAGCAGGTCAACCGGGAGTGCTGGGTGCCACGGTTGGGCGGCCCCTCGTCAGCCGCGCGTGGGAAGCTGCTTTCCTGTGAGCGCCCGGTTACGGTCCGGGTGACGCCCGCCGTTAAACGCGTCGCGGGTTGTCTCGGCAGCTAGCTGAAACAGCTCTCGAGCGCGTCCGAAATCGTCTCCGCGCGGCACAGGGTCATGGTGGAGAGCTCGGGATCGCGGATCTCGGCGGCGGCGGGGATCACGGCCCGCTTGAAGCCGAGGCGGTGCGCTTCCAGCAGGCGGCGCTCCAGCTGGCTGACTCGCCGCACCTCGCCACTGAGGCCAAGCTCACCAATGGCAACGAGGTCGGCCCCGGCGGGCCGGTTGCGCTTGTTGGAGGCGATCGCCAACGCCACCGCGAGGTCTGCGCCAGGCTCGGTCAGGCGCACGCCACCTGCGGCGTTGACGAAGACATCATCCCCGCCCAGCTCGAGGTGCGCGCGCCGTTCGAGCACGGCGACCAGCATGTGCAGCCGGTTGAGGTCGATGCCGTTGACCGACCGGCGCGGCGCGCCGAACCGGCTCGGCGTGGTCAGACTCTGGAGCTCGACGAGGAGCGGCCGGCTGCCTTCGAGCGCGACGTGAACAACATTGCCCACCTCGCTGAGCGAGCGGTCCTGGGGAAAGGCCCGGCTTGGGTCGCTGACCTCGTGCATGCCACTGTCGCGCATCTCGAAGACACCGATCTCGTCGGTCGAGCCAAATCGATTCTTCTGGCTGCGCAAAATCCGGAAGCTGTGGTGGCGCTCGCCTTCCAGGTACAGAACGGTGTCGACAATGTGCTCGAGCACGCGCGGCCCCGCGATCGCGCCCTCCTTGTTGACGTGGCCCACGAGGAAGATGGGAATGTGACTGCTCTTCGCCAGCAGCATCAGCCTACCGGCGCACTCGCGCACCTGGCTGACACTGCCCGGTGCCGAGGTGACGTTGCCCATGAAGACCGTCTGGATGGAGTCGATGACCGCCATCATCGGCCGCGCCTTTTCGAGATGCTCGACGATCCCATCGAGGTCGTTCTCGGCCAGTACCATCAGGCGGTCGCCCTCGATGCCAAGGCGCTGCGCCCGCAACTTCAACTGCTGCACCGACTCCTCGCCGGACACGTAGAGCACGGGGCCGTAGGATCCAGCCACCTCGCTCGCCAGTTGCAGCAGCAGGGTTGATTTGCCGATGCCCGGGTCACCACCAACCAGGACGAGCGACCCCGGGACGATGCCGCCGCCCAGCACCTGGTTGAGCTCTCGCATCGCCAGCCGAAGCCGGTTGGCCTGGGTAAAGCGCACCTGCGCCAGAGGCATCGGCTGCGCGGAGGAAATGCTGACCCGGCGAGCACCGGTTCGCGATACCGCCTCGACGCGGACCTGTTCCTCGATGTAACTGTTCCAGTTGCCGCACTCCGGGCAACGGCCCAGCCACTTCGTCGACTGGTTGCCGCACTCCTGGCAAGCGAAAATCGTACGTGGCCCCTTCGTGGTCTTCACGTTCGCCCGTAACTATAGGAGCGAGCGGTGACAGCTGCCTGTCGTGCCTGCGCTGCTAACCCTCTTACCTAAGCAGACGCACGATGACCGGGCTTTGGCAGGTAGAGGCCACCAGGGCTCCGACGGCCGTGAGCAGGCCGATCAGGCCCGCCATGGGCAAACCAGAGCCGCTGATGGCATCGATCAGCGGCACCGACAGGGCGTTGGTCACCATCACTGCCAGCACGCCACCGAGCATGGTCGCCGGGATCCAGGCCCACACAAGCTTGCCCGCGGAACCGTGCAGCACCAACGCCTGGGCCGTCGCGATGACGAGTCCGGACGCCGCCGCCGAGAGAATCCCAAAGCTCAAGCCACCGTCGACGTTTATCTGACGAATTAAT
>VBFF01000079.1:0-2583 GCA_005889285.1 Chloroflexota bacterium | reverse complement strand
GATCGGCGGCACGATGATGAACGCGGCCACAACGTCCGCCCCGACGCTAGCCGGAATCCACCAGTAGGCATCCAATTTGTAACGTCGGAGCACCAGCCACTGGCCGGTCGAAATCAACAGCGCGGTCTCGACCGCGACGATGAACGCCACGAACTGTTGGGCCGAGAGGGAGTGCGGATTGAGCGATCGGAGACGCCAGGCGAGCAACGACGCGATCACCGCGCCGAGGACGGTGACGCCGATCCACAGGAGCCAGGTCAGCCGGGGACCGTGGTGACCGGCCGTGATCACCGGACTCATCGAGGACTGCGCGGTGGCCATCTGCGGCCATGGTACGGCCGCACCCGCTCGAAGTGGTCACGAGCCCGTAACGAGGAACGCGAGGGGCCGGGTTCTAGCCAGGTCGGGACCTGGGGCTGAGCGGCCGGACCGTACGCCCACTCTTCGAGTCACGGATCAACGTCTCAAGCCGTTTCTTGCGGGTCTCGTCTCGCTTCGCATTGATTACCCACCAGATCGCGGCCCGTCGATAGCTTGCGGCCTGCGCGTGGAAGAATGCCCAGGCTTTCTTGTTTGCTCGAAATGACTTCTCTTCCTCCCGACTGAGTTTCGCGGTCTTTCTCTGCTCATAGCTGTAGATCGCCGACCGCTTGTCGGTCCGCCGCTCGAATGCCTTGAGCCCCGCGGGATGCATCCGCCCGAGCCTGATCAGCTCCTTCGCACGGGCGATGTTGATCGCGCTCCAGGTGCTGCGCGGCTGGCGAGGCGTTATCCGGTTCGAATAGCTGACCGCATCGATGCCCTGGCGGACGCCGTCGATCCATCCAAAGCAGAGCTCTTCGTCCACCAGCTCCTGCCACGTGATGCTCGGTCTCCCCGAGCCTCTTTTGTAGAAGCCGACAAGGAGCTCGGTCTCCGTCGCATGGTTTCGTTCGAGCCACTCGCGCAGCTCACCAGCCGTGGAAAAGAAGGTTGGTTTCACCTCGGCCAGAATAATCAGGAGGCTGGCCATCGCACCAGCCTCCCGTGTTTCCTATCGCTAGTCGCCGGCGGCCAGGTTGGCGGCGCGGGCGAGGATTGATCTCGCCTCGCGGACCAACCGGCTGACGCTTGCGTCGTCACGGGCCTGCGCCCCAACTCCGGCATCTTCGCCCGAACCGGACGTGGCCGACTCGAGGAGCCTGGAGATCTGGAGGGCGACGGTGTCGCGCTCATTGGTGAGCGCCGTCAGGCGGTTCTCGAAGGTCTGATAGCGGCTGTCGTCTGCCGCCGACCCGCTCTCGACTGCCGCCGTCGCGGCCCTGACGGCCGACATTCCAAACGCACCTACGGCGGCATCGAGCTGCTTGTAGACACGGCCAAGCTCGATGAGAGCGCCCCGATTGCCGCGGACGTTCACCGCGCCCGTGTCGAGGACGTCGAGAAGGACACGGCCATCGCGGCGATAGTCGTCACGCAGCCCGACGATCGCCAGCGTGGTCGGCCGCGTGTCGGTGTGGTCTGACCAGATCGTGCTGTCGACGCCGAGATGGCGCACACCCGGGCCGACGAGCCCCAGCCAGGTGGTCGTGATTTGGGGCTGGATGTCGCCGTGGTGCCAGGTTTCGACACCTGGGCACTGGATGACCGTATCGCTGGGCGTGCCGCAATCGAGGCCGCCGGCGACTCCCTCATAGTCGGGTTGGTTGAACTGCGTGAAGCTCGGTGTGCGCAAGGGATCGGAGGTCACCATGTGTAGGGCGCGAAGGGCCGTTCGATCGGCCATCAGATCGGTCATCCGTTCCCGCCTGCCCGTGAGCGGATTGGTGACCAGGAGTGTCCCCACGGCCCGCTCCATCTGCCGCGTCTTCGGGTCATTCGCGCCGGGATTGCCGTCGAGGTAGTAGTCGGGTGCGGAATCGCCCTTGAGGCTGAAGCCGGTGGTGATGCCTTGCCGCTGCAGCAGCGTGTCGACCGCGACCTCGACGCTGCCCAGCTTGCTGGGGTCGTAGCTGCAGGTCACCACGACGCCGTTGCAACCAGGATTGCTGGGACCGACTCCAACGAAGTGGTCGTTCTCGTCGGCCGTCACGACGAACAGGGTGTTGGACTTGTTGATGCCGTCGGCAGAGAGCCGCGAAAAGAACTTGCCGAACGCCTCGTCGTAGCTGCGAAGGTTTTGTTCGTAGACCGGGTCGCCGGGGCCCAGTCCGGTATCGGCCTTCTCATGGACGGCCGACAGATAGGCGGTGGTGATAGGGACGCCGTGCTCCTGCATGGCTGCCACATACGCGAGGGACACAGCCGCGGTCGTCCCATTGAAGCCAGGGAATCCCGCGAAGGATGTCCCGTCGGGCGCGATGTTGGCGATCACGTACTCGCACTGATTTGGGGTGCGACATACTTGTGGCCAAACAGGCCGTTGAAGCCGCCGTAGCCGCCCGGCTCGGCCGGCAAGCTATCGGCCACGCCGCGGTGGCTCGAGACGCAGAGGGTGGCCGCCTTGGCGCAGTGAATGGCGACGCCGATGAAGTCTGCCGTCGTCTTTGCCTGGCCGTTATCGGAAGTGTCCGAGGCCTGGATCGCTTCCGGCGAGCCCGCCCC
>VBFF01000078.1 GCA_005889285.1 Chloroflexota bacterium | reverse complement strand
CCTTTCACATCCTGGGTCAGGACAACCTTCATGCCATCCTCCGGCGAGAGCGAGCGACCGCGAGGCCCCGTTCTCGCAATTCATTCAACCGGCCCCGCAGTCCCTCGCGACTGCGGCGCAGGTCCTGGTCGAAAACACTGGTTCCGAGCGCGATCCGTTCCTGGTGCTCGGCGACCACGTCCTTGGGCGCTTTCTCGACGAACAAACGGATCGCGAGCACCGTGAGCGCCACGGCATCCATCTCGCCAAAGACCGGCAGGCGCAGCGGGACATCGACCACCGGGTTCAGGATCAACGCCATCGCGGCCGCGAGCGCCAGCTTGTTGCGCTGCGGCACGCGCGGATCCCGATAGAGGCAGTAGGTCAATTTTCCATAACGAGGAAGTTCCCGAGCGATCCGGCGGAGCAGCCCGAGACTGAACAGCATGCTTCCTCTTTTCCCTGCGAGCCTTTGGTGGCGTCGACCCTTCTCCGACGGCCGTGGCGCCGCAGATTTTAGCAGAGCACAGCCTAAGGAACCGTTGTGACAGCTGTCTGTCGCGTTATCCCCAGAGCCTTGAATACCGGGCCTGTGGAAAGACCCTGAACAACCAGGGAGAGAAAGACGAAACCGAAGACCAGCACCAGGATTTCATCGTGCCGCGCGACCGTCGCGGGCACGCCGAGGGCGAGCGCCAACGAGAGCGCGCCGCGCAGCCCGGCCCACACCAGCGCCAGGCGCCACGACCAGGGCCAGAGATCCGCCCGCACAGCGGTGACCGCCAGCACCATCAGCGCCCGCGCCAGCAGCAGCACGGCTACGAGCAGGAGCAGCCGTCCACCGACCCGAGCCACCTCGTCGAGACGGACCTGAAGCCCCACCAGGAGAAAGACCGCACTCGACATGAGAAAACCGAGCTGCCGCCAGAAGCGATGGACCTGGTGGTGGGTCGACGGTTCGTAGGCCGAACCAACGATCAGCGATATCGCGATCACGGCCAGCAAGCCGCTCGCCCCGATCCGGTCGGCGAGCAAGTAGCCGGCGTAGGCGGCGAACACCGTGACCACGATTTGGAGCGGGCGGGGAAGTGACGCGAGGATTCGACGGGTGAGCAGCCCGATCCCGATGCCGATCAGGAGGCCGCCTGCCGCCTGGGAGAAGACGAGGCCGAGCACCTCCGGCGCATCGATCACCCGCCGCTGGACGACAGCGAGCGCGACCACGAAAAGGAGCACCGCAACGCCGTCGTTGGCCAGGCTCTCGCCCTCGAGCGCGACCCGCAACCGCTCCGGCGTGCGCAGCCGCCGCAGGGCCGCAAAGACCGAGACGGGATCGGTCGCCGCCAGGATGGCCGCCAGCAAGATACCCTCATCGGACGGCACGCCCGCAGCCAGGAGGAGCCCAAAGCTCACGGCCGCGGTCAGCACCGCTCCGGCCAGGCCGAGCAAGAGGATCCAGGGCAGTTCGCGACGGACCGCCGCGGCCCGCATGGAAAAGCCGGCGTCGAACAGCAGCGGCGGTAAGAAGAGGACCAGCACCAGTGTCGGGCTCACCGTGAAGGCCGGCACGACGCGCGCGGTGGCGAGCATGGCACCCAGGACCAGCAGCAAGAACGGCCACGGCCAGCGGCGCAGCACGGTCACGGGGCGAGCAGCTCGGGGTGCGCCTCCAGGTACTGCCAGGCGGCCTGCGGGTCAGGCGGCAGCGTTCCGTCGACGATGGCATCTTCCAACGCCGCCTTGACCCGCTTGATCCAGGGTCCGGCCGGTCGGCCCGTGCGCGCCATCAAATCCTCGCCGGTGAGCGGCGAGCGGATGGCGACGATCGCATCGGCATCGAGGCGGCGGATGCGCGCCTCGAGGTCGTCGATCTTCTTGACATCCGGGTAGTGGCTGGCCCGCATGTCGGCGCGCGCCAGTGCGAGCATCCGGTCCAGCTGGTCGCCGGCGTCGCGCACCAGCCGGCGCACCGCCTTGTCTTCCCAGCCCTGCGGGTCGTACTGGATGGGCCGCATGTGCAAACGAATCAGCTTGGTGACGGCGTCGACGACCTCACCCGCATATCGCAGGTGCCGGAGCGCGGGCCTGGCCATGTCGGCACCGATCTCCTGGTGACCGATGAACGTCGGTTTCCCGTCGCGCAGCTCATGGACCGCGGGTTTCCCGACGTCGTGCAACAGCGCCGCCAGTCGCGTAATCAGCTCCGGCGGAGCGAGGGCCGCGGCGAGCAGCGCGTGGCCGAAGACGTCGTGGCTGTGCCAGCCCCCCTGCTGCATCCCCTTACCGGCCTCGAGCTGTGGCAGGATGCGCGGGAGGAGGCGGGTCGCATCGAGCAGCTCCAGTCCGCGCTGCGGTTGTTCCGCGACCAGCAGTTTCGAAAACTCGTCACGGATCCGCTCCATCGAGACCGTCGGCGGCTGGAGCCGTCCCGATTGCTCGCGAATCGCGCTTTCGACCGACGGATCGAGCGTGAACCCAAGGGTTGTCGCGAAGCGGATCGCGCGCAGCATGCGGAGCGGGTCTTCGTCGAAGGTCGTTTTCGGCTCGAGCGGCGTCACGATACGGCGCGCCTTTAGATCGGAGAGCCCGCGGCCGGTCAGGTCGAGGACGGTGCCATCCCATTCCATCAAGAGCGTGTTGACCGTGAAATCCCGCCGCATGACGTCGTCTTTCAGGGTCCCGGGGGTGACATCCGGCTTTCGGCTGGCCGGATCGTATCGCTCGGTCCTGCTGGACACGAACTCCAGCGCGTGGCCAGCATCGATGTCCAGGTGGGCCGTCCCGAAGCGCTCGAACACGACGGGTGGATGCAGGTTCAACGCGGCGCTGACGGCGGTCGCCAACTCGATCGCACCCTGCCCCTCGACCAGGATGTCGACTTCGCGGATTTGCTTTTCTCGCTCGCCGCCCAGTAGGCGATCGCGCACATAGCCGCCGACGACCAGGGCGCGCCATCCGCGGCGCTCGGCTTGCTCGCGCACTGCGGCAAAGGGGCGCTCCCAATCTGGAAGCGCCGGTGGGTTAAGCGAGACGGGCATGCCGGGCGCGAAGGCGTGCGTACTCGACAGCACCGATCAATCCCACATCGTCGCCGAGCGCGGGCCGGACGATCCGAAGACCGCGCCGCGCCGCCTTCCACGAGGAGACATTCATCGAGCGGCGCATGGGGCCGAGCAGGAAGTTGCCGGCTTTGATCACGCTCCCCCCAAGCACGATCAGTTGCGGGTTGAAGAGGTTGACGAGGGTTCCCATCGCGATGCCGAGGTAGGTGCCGGCGTTTTGGAGGATCGCGGTTGCCAGCTCGTCGCCGGCCCGTGCCGCGCGAACAACGTCCTCCGCTTGTGGGTGCTCGAGACCGTGCAGCGCGCTGCCTGGTGCGCCCGGGGCCAAGTCGCGCGCGGCGCGGGCAATCCCGGTCCCGCTGGCGATCGACTCCAGGTCGCCCCGTTGCCCGCAGGTGCAGAGGGGCCCAGCCGGCTTCAGCACGATGTGGCCGACCTCGCCCGCGATGCCGTGGGCTCCCGCATAGAGCTCACCGCCGAGGAGGATGCCGGCCCCGATGCCGGTGGATACCGTGACGTAGATCATCTCGCTGGTCCCACGCGCGGCGCCACGTCGATGCTCGCCCAGCGCGGCGAGGTGTGCGTCGTGGTGGAGGAAGCTGGGGATGCCGGTTGCCCGCGTCAGGATCCGGTTGAGCGGGACGTTCCTGAAGCCGGGCAAGTTGCCCGGGCTGATGACAAGACCCGCCGCGGGGTCGACCGGACCCGGAAGTCCGATGCCGAGCGCCCGCACACGTCGTGGCGGCGTACCGTCCTCTTCCACCGCCTCCTTGACCGCGTCCACGATGCGCTTGATGACGTGGTCGCGCCCGCGAGCCGCCTCGGTGGCGCGCCTGACCACGGTTCTCAGGTTGCCGCGGTCATCCGCCACCGCGACGCGCAGTTGCGTGCCGCCAAGATCCACACCGACAAATGCCATTAGTTGTCGCGGCTCAGAATAGTCCCGCTATCGCCAGCGAGGCCGGGGCAACGGCCGCAGGGTCGCCGCCGCGAGCAGGGCACCGATAAAGAGCGCGATCGACGTGGAGCGAAAGATCAGGTGGTACTCCTCGAAGATCGCACCCTTCACCTTGCCCGCGTAAATGGCGAATTGGGTCGCGAAGTTCGGGTTGAGGCCAGGGAGCGGCGGAAGCAGGTGCGCAGTTACGCGGTGAAATTCCCATAGTCCAAAGCCGGCCACCAGGGAGAAGCCGACGAGCATGCCGACCAATCGCATGACGATGAGGAACGACGCCCCGGCGCCGCGTTCCGCGTCGCCGACCGCGTCCAGCAAGGCGGCGCTCACCGGCGCGATTTCGATGCCGAGGCCCAGCCCGGTGAGGAAGAGCTCGCCATCGGCCACCGTGAAGGGCAGGCCGAGCAGGTGCGGCTTGAGCGAGCCTTCGTTCCACCCGGAGAGCATGAAGAACCCGGCGGCGGCGAGAACGAGACCAAGCGCCGCGACGGCGCGGTAGCTCCTGAGCCGCTGCGCCAGAAAACCGCCGAGAAGCGCACCGATCGGAATGCCGAGCATCAGACGGAAGAGCAGCAGCGCCGCGCCGCTGGCATTCATCGAGAAGACGGCGTTGGCGAGCACCGGAATGTAGACGAGGGCGACCATCAGGCCCGCACCCGCAATCGCGTTCGTCAATGCCGACCCGGTGAACGAGGAATCGCGAAAGCGTCGGACGTTGATCAGCGGCTGCGGGGTTCGGTGCTCGTGCCAGACGAAGAGTCCGAAACACAGAAGGGCAAGTGGCGCCTGCCAGAAGAAGCCCTCTCCCACGGGGCTCTGCTCCGGGTTGGCGGCGTAGAGCGCCAGCGTCAGGAGCGCGAGTCCGGCCGTCGCCAGCAACGCCCCCAGCCAGTCGAGGCTGGCGTCGCGGCGGGGTTCACCGCCGGCGCGGATCTCCGGCCAGAGTCCCCAGAGAAGCAGGGCCGCGAACGGGATGTTGATCCAGAAAATCCACGTCCAGCCAAAGGATGAGGCGGTGATCAGGCCGCCCCACAGCGGGCCGAGCACGCTACCGACCTCCTGTAGCGCGCTCACGGCGCCGAGCACGGGACTGCGGGCACCGGCGGGATACAGGTCGGCGGCCAGCGCGAGGACGGCCGGGACGAGAGCGCCGCCGCCGGCGCCTTGGAGCACCCGGCCGGTCACGAGCTGCGACAGCGACGGGGCCGTCGCCGTGAGGAAGGAGCCGAAGGCGAAAAGCAACAGGCAAGCGGCGAAGAGCCGCAGGCGCCCGAAGCGATCACTGAGACCGCCGGCAATCGGCATGACGGCGAGGTAGCCGAGCAGGAAGCCGGTAATGATCGGCGTCGCCTGTTCCGGCCGGTTGACGGCGATGTTGACCGACTTCAGCATCGGCAGCAGGGCCGTCACCACCACATAGGCGTCGAGGGAGGCGAGGAAGAGCCCGGCGCCGGTCAGCGCGAGGAGAACCGACCGGTTAGCCGAGCGGCGGCGGAGTGACCGAAACGGGGTGATCATGGTTGGAGAAGTCGAAGGTGATGGTCGCCGCCTGGGACGCATCGAAGAGGTTGCCGGTCAAGCGCGCTCGCCACAGGTTACTTCCCGGGCTTTCGATCCAGTAAGTGGCGCGATAGGTTCCCTGGTCGCGGATCAGCGTCAGCAATTGGTGCATGCGCGCCGCCGAGACCTGTCCATCAACCGGATAGGTGTCGCGGCCGGCGACCTTTTCGGGATTGCCACGAGTGGCTGAGGTGGTATCGCGCATCGCCGCGAACAGCCCGTTCGTCGGATCGAACAGCGTCCGGGCATCGAAGAACTCCCCGATCTGGGCCTCGGTGAGTTGCTGCCAGCCTCCGGTGAACGACTTCAGATACACCTTATCGGCGGCGAACACGACTTCGACCTCCAGAAGGATGGCGCCCTCCTTGAGGTTCACCCGCGCGTGAAGGTCGGGCGGATGAGCATCGCCCTGGGCGTTCTGCACCGGCTCGCCGCTGCCGGTGAAGCCGCTGATCTGCATCTGAAAGTGAAAGCCCTTGAGGTTGAGCATGTGCTGGCTCGACTGATTGAGCAAGGATGCTGCATCTGGAGGCTGGGGACCGCAGCCGGCGAGTCCGACCATGACCGCGAGGCCGGCGACCACCGTGCGGGCCCTTAAAGCACCGGCCAGCATCAGCCTCTCAGGATACGGTCGTCTCCGACCCGGCGCGTGATCTTTTGCGAATCCAACCACTCGAGCAAGGGAAGAACGTAGCGGCGGCTCGATCCCAG
>VBFF01000191.1:1787-2360 GCA_005889285.1 Chloroflexota bacterium | reverse complement strand
CCCGCATCGCGAACGGCGACCTGAAGGGACTGCTTGCGCGCCAGAAGCGTGCCTATCTGCAGCGCCTGCGGGACCTCAACCGGCTGGAAGAACGGGCACGCCGTGATGGCCGCGTCGACCTGGCGCGGCTCGTGCGCGGCGCATTACTGCACACGGAGGCAGACCTCAAATGGATGGACGAACTTTCTTCAGAGCGTTTCGGGGCGGAGGAGGGGGCAAGAACGGAATGAGCGACCTGGTAAGGCTCACCGAGGTCACCAAGGTTTATCAGGGCGGGATCACCGGGGCACTCAACGGTGTGTCGCTCCTCGTCGAGAAGGGCGAATTCACCGCGATCATGGGTCCCTCCGGCAGCGGCAAGTCCACCCTGCTCAATCTTGTCGCGGGGTTGGACCGGCCGACGTCCGGCTCTGTCGCGGTCGGCGGCACGGACCTGGGTAAGCTCGGTGAGGCGGGCCTGGCCAGGTTCCGGCGCGACCACATCGGCTTCGTTTTTCAGTTCTTCTACTTGCTCCCGAACCTGACCTCGCTCGAAAACGTGCTCATTCCGGCGCAGCTGAAGGGCAGCGAAGC
>VBFF01000191.1:0-1728 GCA_005889285.1 Chloroflexota bacterium | reverse complement strand
CCGCGCCTTGATCAACAGTCCGACGCTTCTGCTTGCCGACGAACCCACAGGAGCGCTCGACACGCACACCGGCGATCAGGTGATGGAGCTCCTCGGCCAGCTGAACCGCGACGGGCAGACGATCTTGCTCGTTACGCACGACGCCAAGCTCGCGACTCGTCACGCGGCGCGCGTGATCAGCGTCATGGACGGGAAGATCGTCGACGATGCACGCCTCGAGAGCCCAGAGCGGGCTGCCTCAGAGGTGATCCGCGTGCGCAGCGAGGAGGCGTCGCGATGAGAGCCATTTTCATCAAGGCGCTGGCCGACCTGCGCCGGCGCCGGCTGCAGGCGACGGTGATCTTTTTGACCGTTCTCTTTGCCATGGCCGCGGGGACCACGGCCGTGACCCTCATGTCGCAGACGCGTGACCCGTATCAGGTCGCGTTCGAGAAGCAGCGGGGCGCGCACCTGCAGGTGGCGTTCAGACCGAACACCGATCCGCTGATGATCCAGGGAACCGCCGCGACGATCGGCGCCTCGGCGTCCGGCGGTCCATACCCCGCCAGCAACATCCAGTTCCGATTTGGCGATCGAAAGTTCTACGTGGACGCGGTTGGTCGTGACAACCCGGGCGGCGCGGTCGAGGTCCTCAATATCACGTCGGGTCGCTGGCCGGTCGCCAACGACGAGATCGTCCTGACCCGGTCTTTCTCGGAGCTGAACAAGATCTCGGTTGGCGACCGCCTGAAGGTCACAAGCGTCGCTCAAACGCCGACGCTAACAGTGGTCGGCGAGGTTGTTGATATCGACGAGGGTAGCGCCGACCTCAGCAGTCAGCGAGCCTGGATGCTGCCCGCCGCGCTGCCGGCTCTCTCAACACCTGACTCGTCCTTCTACTTGATGGACTATCGGTTTCCCAGCGACCCGACCGGCCCGCAGCTGCAGACCTCCCTCGATCTCTTGAAGACGAGCCTTCCTCCGGGAAGCGTCGCGGGATCTCTGACGTACCTACTTATTCGAAGCATTTTCAACATCACCAATCAGATCCTGACCGGAGTGCTGGTCGCATTCAGCGTCTTTGCACTCGCGGCGACGGTTGCGATCGTCGCGACGCTCGTGACGGGAATCGTGATCTCGGCCTATCGCGAGATCGGGATCATGAGGGCGGTCGGCTTCACGCCGTATCAGGTGGTCCAAGTCTTCGCCCTCCAGATCGTCATGCCTGCGCTGGCTGCGTGCCTGGTTGGGGTGCCAGCGGGCACGCTGGCCAGCCAGCCACTCCTGGCCAACAGCTCGCACGCGCTCGGGCTGGCCTACACGCCGACGTTCTCGATCGGGCTGGATCTTGTCCTCTTTGCCGGCGGAATTCTGGTCGTGGCGGTCGCCGCGACGGTGCCGGCCCTACGCGCCGGGATGCTCAAGCCGATCGTCGCGATCACGAAGGCGTCTGCACCTCGTGGGTCAGGGGGCCGCATGCTGCGGCGGGCTGCGGCACGACTTGGGCTTCCTCGGTCGGTGGTCCTGGGCATCGGCGATGCGTTCGCGCGGCCGCTTCGAGCGGCGCTCACCCTGGTTACGGTCCTGCTCGGCGTGGCGACGGTCGTGGTCGCCGTGGGGCTGCCACGAAGCTTCGAGCTGATCAACAACAGCGAGACCGGCGCGGGCAACTATCAAGTGGTGGTCACCCGGAGCAACGCATACCCGGATTCGGGCGTGATGCGGGTCCTCAACGCCCAGCCGGAAACG
>VBFF01000187.1:555-2507 GCA_005889285.1 Chloroflexota bacterium | reverse complement strand
CACCATGTACGACCGGATCTTCCTGCTCAGCCAAAGCTTCATTCCGGCCGTCAACGCCCTGTTGATCGGCTCGCTGTTGTACCAGTCGCGCCTGGTGCCACGGTGGCTTCCCCTGCTCGGATTCGTCGGAGCGACCCTGCTGGTCGCCCAAGATGGCGCCGTCATCTTTGGTCTCGCGGGGCAGCATGGCTCAATAACTGTTTTGTCATTCCCGATCGCAATTTGGGAATTTTCGCTGGGCGTTTACTTGGTCGTCAAAGGGTTCAAGCCCTCGGCCATCACCGCCCTTTACAACCGACCTGTTGCAGTGGAACAGCGTTATCTGGTGCCAGCGGACGCTGCCCGGTAAGGGTTCCGGCCTTGACCCGGCACAACTTGGAGCCCGGCGTTGGCCGGGCTCCAAGACTTGGCGTCACCGTAAGTCCAGCCGAATTTAGCGCGTGCTCCACTGAAACCACCGGATGCCAATCCCAGCGAAAACGACCGCGTAGAGGACGCTCGCCAGCAAGGCCCACCAGGTATCAGCGCTCCATGCCGCCGGTTGCATCGCACCGGCGAGCAACGTCGCCACCGCCCCACCGGGTGACCAGCGCGCGATGGTCTCGAACGTCGTTCCGAAGATCGTGGAATGCGCAAACAGGCCGAGGGCGACGAGCGGCAGGAAGCTGAGCCGCCCCACGGCGTTGACGGTATCGACGGATTTGATGAGGCCCACCAAAGCCTGTCCCACGCCAAGGAAGACGGCCGAGCTAAAAATCACCATCGCCAGCGTCAGAAGGTAGGCTGCCGGATCCAGCCTTACGTTCTCGACGACGGCCGCCGCCACGAGGACCACCACGGACATGGCCAGCATTGAGAGGATCTGGAGCGCCAACCGGCTGACCATGATGGCCCAGGTTGGAGCCGGCGTGACCCGGAGGCGCTGGAAAACACCGAGCTCGCGGTCCCGGGCGACGGACGCCGTGTAGCCAAGGATGGCAATCAACGCGATGCCGAGGGTGAGAGCCAATGCCACGTTGACGATCGCGCCGCCGAGTTGAGCGCCGCGTTTCGCAGTGGACAGGCCGTAGAGGACGGCGAGCGGCGGAAAGAACGTCAGCAGCAGGGCTCGCCCGTTGCGCAACTGGACGGTAAGGTCCGCCTCAAGCAGCGCTCTAAGGATCCCTGACAGCGTCGGAGGGTGGCCGGGTGGGGCGGTCGGTTGGCTGCTCATCTCAATCGCGAAGGTCACTACCCGTTAATCCGATGAAGACGTCTTCGAGAGTGACCTGGCCATGGGCCGCCTTGCGCACGCGTGGGTCATCTTTGTGCTTCTCGATGAGCCCAGTCGGTGTATCGACCGTGAGCAACTTGCCAGTGTCGATGATCGCCACGCGGTGACACACGGCCTGCGCCTCTTCCATGGAGTGGGTCGTCAGGAGAATGCTCCGGCCGATGTCGCGTAGCCGTTCGATCCGATCCCACAGCTGCCGGCGAGCTTGCGGGTCCAGGCCGGCCGTCGGCTCATCGAGGAGCACGAGCGACGGGCTGTGAATGGTGGCAATCAACAATGAGACACGTTTCTGCTGTCCCCCGGACAGCTGGCTGAAGCGCTTTGACGCCTCCTCCCCCAGGTGGACGTCGGCGAGCAGGTCGTCAATTCCCGCCCGAGTGAGCGGCACGCCATAGAGCCCTGCATAGAGCCTGACGATCTCGCGAATCGTGAGATTCGATTGGAAGCTCGTCGACTGAAGCTGCACGCCCATTCGGGCTTTCGCGGCGGACGGATTTGCTCGAGCATCGACATCGCCGATTCGGATCGCGCCGGAGTCGGGCGTCACCAGGCCCTCAATCGCGCTCAGCGTGCTGGTCTTCCCCGCGCCGTTTGGTCCCAGCAGCCCAAAGATCTCGCCTTCGTTGATATCGAGCGACACGCCGTCGACGGCCACCTTCCGACCGTAGCTGACGCGCAG
>VBFF01000187.1:0-445 GCA_005889285.1 Chloroflexota bacterium | reverse complement strand
TGTGCGTCGTCAAGCATCGTCTCGAGCGCCCGATTCGAGCGCTCGCTGGTGTCCCGAGAACCAAGTAGAAGGCCAGAACAGGCTGGTGGGGCCTGCGAAGATCACCATCTCAACGGTGATCCAGCCCATCAGGGTAACGCCGACCGCGAGGGCGGCGAGGGGCCAATCGCTCCTCGCCGGGCCGTGATAACGGCCGCCAGCATAGCGCAACGCCGACAAAGGTGAAGAGTAAGAGCCCCGGCACCAGGAAGGAGTGGAACGGCGTCCCGTCAACATCTTTAGGGGCAGCCCAAGCAGATGGCCGTCCCGAGCCAGTATGAACTGGCTTCCCCCAAAGAGTGGCCCCGATCCCAAGCAAGATCTCGAGGGCCATAGCCAGACGCGCGATTCCGTGGAGGCGACGGGACGTCGAAGCGGGTCGCGAAGTGGAAGCGGGAATGCGGAT
>VBFF01000022.1 GCA_005889285.1 Chloroflexota bacterium | reverse complement strand
CGCCGCCTCCATCTACGAAGTGCCATTGATGCTGGAAGATTCCGGCCTGGGCAACGTCATTGTCGAGGCGCTGGAGGCGCCCGCCCAGGCGCCCGACCTGAGCGACTGGAACGAGCTCGTGCACCGCATCCAGCACCCGGCCGGCAGCGTGCGCATCGGGGTGGTGGGGAAGTATCTTCCTGCGCCGGACGCCTACATCAGCGTGACCGAAGCGCTCCGCCACGCGGGCGTGCACCACAATCTGCGGGTCGATATCAAATGGATCGCCTCCGAAACCCTGGAAACCGGTGATCTGCGCGCTCTCGATGAGGTGGATGGCGTGGTGGTTCCGGGTGGATTCGGTCATCGCGGCATCGAAGGCAAGATCGCCGCGGCACGCTTCGCCCGGACCTCGCTGACGCCCTACCTTGGGCTCTGTCTCGGGATGCAATGTGCCGTGATCGAGTTCGGCCGCGACCTGCTGGGTCAGCCCGACGCCAACAGCACCGAGTTCAACGCCTTCACCAGCCACCCAGTGATCGACCTGTTGCCGGAGCAGCGCGACGTCGCCGACAAGGGTGGCACGATGCGGCTCGGTCTCTATCCCTGCAAGCTCCAGCCCGGCACGCTGGCGGCGCAGGCGTACGCCGAACCAGTCGTCTATGAGCGCCACCGGCATCGTTTCGAGTTCAACAACGCCTACCGAGAGGCGATGTGGGAAGCGGGCATGATCTTCAGCGGGACCTCGCCCAACGACCGGCTGGTCGAGATCATCGAGTTGCGCGACCACCCCTGGTTCGTCGCCTCGCAATTTCATCCGGAATTCCGCTCCCGGCCGAACCGTCCACATCCCCTCTTCCGCGACTTCGTGAAGGCGGCCGCGGTCAGGGCCGGCGTGCTGCCCGCCGATGCGGAGGCGCTCGAGAAGCCGGCGATCTCAACGGACAAGACGTCTCAAAGCGCGTGAGGTCGGACGTCTCCACGCCCTCCTCGGGCGGTGTGACCACGTCGCGAACGGTCCAGCCGAATCTCGGCCTCGAGCTGGTGCGCGCCACCGAGGCCGCCGCCCTCTCGGCTGGGCGCTGGATGGGCAACCTCGATCGAGAGGGAATCCGCGGGACAGCGGCCAACGCCATGCGCGAGGCGCTGACTGGTGTGCACGTCAAGGGCACCGTCGTGATCGGCGAGGAATCGGTGTCGGCGCCGCTCGGGCTGGGCCAGACCGTCGGGGACGGAAGCGGTGACGCCTGCGACGTGGCGCTCAAGCCGCTCGACGGCTCCACCCTGGTGGCCAAGGGCCTTCCCAATGCCGTGTCGGTCATCGCCACGGCGGAGCGCGGGTCGCTGGTGCGCGCGCCGGTCGGCATGTACGCCGAGAAGATCGCCGTCGGCCCGGAAGCCCGCGGGTCGGTCGACGTGACGGACTCCGTCGAGAACAACCTCCAACGTGTCGCCTTCGCCAAGAAGGTCCAGGTCTCCGACCTCACCGTAGTAATGCTCGATCGGCCGCGCCACGAACCGCTGATGGACCAGGTGCGTCAGGTCGGCGCCCGGATCACGCTACTCAGCGACGGCGACATCGCGGCCGCGATCATGGCGACGCTCGAGGGAACGGGGATCGACGTGATGCTCGGCATTGGTGGCTTGCCAGAGGCGGTGCTCGCCGCCTGCGCGCTGAAATGCCTGGGCGGTGACCTCCAGTGCCGCCTCTGGTTGCGATCGCGCGACGACGAGGAGAAGGCGCGCGCCGCCGGCTACGAGGACCTGCGTGGCGTCTTCTCGGTCGACGACCTGGTGCGCGGTGAGGACGTTGCCTTTGCCGCAACGGGCGTCACCGATGGAGAGTTCCTGCACGGCGTCATCTACCACCACTTCTGGGCAGAGACCGAATCGATGGTCTTCCGCAGCAAGAGCGGGACCGTCCGCCACCTGAACACCAAGCACCATTACGCGCTCAAGTCGGTCGAAGGCGCACACCGGAAAGTCCGCTAGCCGCGCGTACAAATTGTGCAAGCGGTGGTGAATCGGTTGACGGCGCGACCAAAACTGGGCTAGACTGCCGAGGTTTTGGCGCGGGGAATCCCAAGACTGGCCGCCCACGGCTGGGCGCTCGCGGTCGCTTTGCTCGTCCTGGCCATCGGGCCGCTTGGATTCCGCCACCCCATCGCCGATGTCCACGCGAGCTCGCGTGGCAGCGTCAGCGTCGGCTACAAGAGCAGCGTCGACGATGCCTCGCTGCGGTCGGCCCGGATCGCGGACGCCGAAAGCCAGCTCCATACACCCGGGTTCATCACCGCCGCCAGAGCCAATGACGTCGCCGAGCCGTCGGCCCCGGCGGCGGGCGTCGCCCGTGAGCGCCTTGTGCGGTTCTTCTGGCCGACGCACGGCGTCCTCACCCAGGGCTTCTTCGACTACCACCCGGGGATCGATATCGCCAACGACGTGGGGACACCGGAGGTTGCCGCCGATGCCGGCCAGGTCGTCTTCGCCGGCTGGGGCTCGTACGGCATTTACGTCGAGATCGACCACGGCAATGGATTCCACACGATTTACGGGCACCTGTCCGCGGTGATGGTCAGCACGGGACAGGTCGTCGCGCAGGGTCAGCTGATCGGGCTGATGGGAGCGACCGGTCGTGCCAGCGGCCCTCACCTGCATTTCGAGATCCGCTATGAGGGCATCCCGCAGAATCCGATCGACCTGCTGTCGTCGTAGCGATAAGCGCGCTCCGGTGTGGGAGGCGCGCGTGATAAGCGCGCTCCGGTGTGGGAAAGCGCGCGTGATAGATAAGGTAGGGGTGTGAACCGCCTCCTCTACGCGACCCGCGACGGGCGGCTGCGCGTTCATGACTCGCTCCAGGCAACGGCCCGCAGTGGCTGGGAGATCGGCGCGGCCGATCGCCTCATCCCGCTGCCGGCGGGAGCCACGCTGGTGCACCTCCCGGGCCGAATTCCACAGGGACGCGCGGCCGGCGGCGAGATCGGTCCGGTGGACGACGCCGGCGCGGTCGCGGTCGCGGCGGTCTTACCGCCGGGCTACCTGCGGACCTGGCTGCCCGCCTACGCCGACGATGGCCGGCCGCCGGTCCTGCCCCTTTATGGCTACGCCGCGGTGGCCGCCATCGATGGTGAGCCGCACGTGGCGGCGATGCGAACCGACCGCTGGAGCGCGTGGGATCCGCAGGCTGACGACCGCCGGCACGTCGAGCGCGGGATCCGAGCGGCGCGACGCCCGCTGCCCGACAGCCGGCTGCTCCGCCACCTCGAGACCTGTGCGACGGACTATCGGTGCCTGACGGCGCAGAATCTCTTTATTCGCCGCGGCGAAGGTGCGATCCCGGTCTCGCCCGCGTGCAATGCCGCGTGCCTGGGTTGCATCTCCGAGCAGTGGGGCGATGTCGACTCCCCCCAGACGCGTCTCGCCTTCGCCCCGACCGCGTCGGAGATCGCCGAGCTCGCCGCCTGGCATCTGAGCGCGAACCCGGAGAACTTTGTCAGCTTTGGACAGGGTTGCGAGGGCGAGCCGCTCACCCGCGGCGCCGTGCTCGTGGAGGCCACCCGACGCATCCGGTCGGCCTGGCCTCAGGCGACGATCCACATCAATACCAATGGATCTCGCCCCGACGTGCTCCGTCGCCTGATCGATGCCGGGCTGAATTCGATCCGCATCAGCATCTTCAGCCTCGACGACGAGCGCTTCCGCGCCTACTACCGGCCGGTCGGCTATGGGCTGGAGCAGGTCGAGCAGTGCGCGGAGTTGATGGCGGACGCCGGCGGACAGGTCACCATCAACCTGCTGACCTTTCCCGGAATCAGCGACGCCCAACCCGAGATCGACGCGCTGGTCGCGTTCGTCCAGAAGCATCGCGTCCACCAGATCCAGCTGCGCAGCCTCAACGTCGACCCACACTGGCTCCTCGAGCGCATCCCGCATCCCACCCGCGGCATCGGGATGCGTCGTTTCGTAAGGGACCTCACCGCCCGCTGCGCCGGCTTGCAACTGGGCAACTTCACCCGCCCCTGGCGGGTAGCGGAGCCGATCTCGGCGTAACGGCCGGCTCTCACACCCCGTTTGAAGTGATTGAAAGGCCCAGGCGGTGGGCAAGCTCAAAGTGATGGCTGATCTGTATTCGCCGAACCAGGAGCCCACGGCCGGCGGGGCCGACTACGGCTACGGTACGGACCGGCCCGTCCAGGCCGATATCCCGGCACAGCCTGGTAACCGCGGACGGCGCAACAGCGGGCTGGCGGCGGGGATTCTCGCTTTCCTCGCGTTCATCTTCGGCAAGCTCTCCTATATCGGCCTCCTGCTCCTCAAGTTCAAGGGGCTGTGGTTCACGATCGTGTCCACCGGAGTAACGGCGTTGATCTACGCGCAGCTCTTCGGCTGGGCCTTCGGCGTCGGCATTGTGCTCCTCATCCTGATCCACGAAAGCGGCCACGTGGTCGTGGCCCGGGTCATCGGCCTGCCCGTCAGCCTCCCGGTGATGATCCCCTTCCTCGGTGCGTTCGTCAGCATGAAGCAGCAGCCGCGGAGCGTCGCCCAGGAATCGATCATGGCGATCGGCGGCCCGGTGCTGGGATCGATCGCCGCGGGACTCTGCTACCTGGGTTATCTGGCCATGCCCGACTCGAGCACGGGTCAGCTGTTGCGGGCGCTGGCCTACTTCGGCTTCCTGATCAACCTCTTCAACCTCATCCCGCTGACACCGCTCGACGGTGGGCGCGTGACGTCATTGCTCTCCAAGTGGTTCAACGTCGCCGGCCTGGTCATCGCCGCGGGCCTGCTGCTCTTCGAGTTGCAGTCGGGGACCACGGTCAGCCCGGTCTTGTTCCTGGTCCTGATCTTCGGCGCCATCGCGACCTGGCAGCGTTTTCGTTCGACCGTCCTCAACCCGGCGTACTACGCCGTCGACGCCCAGACCAAGCTCCTCGTCGGAGCCCTCTACCTGGGGCTGCTCTTCGCCCTCGGAGTTGGCATGCTCCAAACGTCCGCCATCTTGAGATAGAATTGGGAGCCCCAATGAAAGCCACCATCCACCCGACCTACTACCACGACGCGGTCGTGATCTGTCTCTGTGGCAACCGGTTCACCACCGGCTCGACGCAGAAAGAGCTCAAGACCGAGGTCTGCTCGGTGTGCCATCCCTTCTTCAGCGGCCAGCAGCGGATTGTCGATACCCAGGGCCGCGTCGACCGGTTCCAGCAGCGCCAGCAGCGGAAGAGATAAGCCCCACCCCCGTTGAGCCCAGTGTGGCCGGCGGAGTCAGGCAGGGACTAGCATGAGCGCGGCTGTGAGCCAGGAGAAGTTCTTCTACGGCGGCCAGGCCGTGCTTGAAGGCGTGATGATGCGCGGCCGCACCACCTACGCCGTCGCCGTCCGCAAGCCCGACGGCGAGATCCAGGTCCTGCGCGAGCGATTGCGCTCCATCATCTATACACATCCCTTCTGGAAGCTGCCGCTCGTTCGCGGCCTGGCCGGGTTGTGGGAGCAGCTCCACCTCGGCATGAAGGCGCTGATGTGGTCGGCGAACATCCAGGCCGCCGCCGAGCAGATCGAGTTGAGCGCGAACACCATCCGTGTCACCATGGCGATCGCCATCGCCGGGGCGCTGCTCTTTTTCCTCGGCGTCCCGTTGCTCGCCGCCGGCTTTTTGAGCCGGGGTCATGGCAACCTCTTCTTCGGCGTGGTCGATGGGGCGGTGCGTATCGCGCTTCTCTTGCTCTACCTCTACGCCATCTCCTTCAAGGCCGAGATCGCGCGCCTCTTCGCCTACCACGGCGCGGAGCACAAGACGATCAACGCCTACGAGAAAGGGCTGCCGCTCGACGTGCCCAACGTGCGGACGCAGAGCACGCTCCACCCGCGCTGCGGCACCGGCTTCTTGCTGGCCGTCATGGTCGTCAGCGCCTTCGTGTTCGGACTGGTCGGACGGCCGGCGCTTCCACTCCTGCTGCTGTCACGGATCGTGCTGATTCCTGTGATTGCCATGCTGGCCTACGAGTTCATTCGTTTTGCCGGCCGCAACCGGAATAATCCGATCGTGAAGGTGCTGATCCTTCCGTTTCTCCTGACCCAGAAGCTCACGACGCGCGAGCCGGACGACCGTCAGCTCGAGGTGGCGCTGGCCGCCTTCGAGGCCGCGCGGCTAGAGGAGAAAGAGGCCGCCGCCTGATGTTCGAACAGCTCGAAGCCGTTCGGGCTCGGTACAAGGCGATCACCGAACGGCTGGCCGATCCCGCGGTCCACGCTAACCTCAAGGAGCTCCAGCGGCTGAGCAAGGAGCAGGCCCAACTCAAGGACCTTGTGCAGCTCTACGAGGCGTACCGCCGTGCCGAGCACGCCATGGCCGAAGCTCGCGAGCTCGCGGAGCAGGAGCGGGATCCGGAGATGCAGGCCTATGCGAGGCAGGAGTTCGAGAAGCAACAGGCGGAGCGCGACCGCCTCGAAGGCGAGCTCAAGCTGGCGCTCGTGCCCAAGGACCCCACCGACGACAAGGACGTCATCATCGAGATCCGCCAGGGAACCGGCGGGGACGAGGCGGGATTGTTTGCCGCTGACCTCTTCCGCATGTACAGCCGCTACGCCGAGTCGCGGCGGTGGAAGGTCGACATGCTCTCGGAGAACGTGACCGAGCGGGGCGGCTTCAAAGAAGTGGTCTTCGAGGTTCGCGGCCACGGCGCATACTCGAGGCTGAAGTTCGAGAATGGCGTGCACCGCGTGCAGCGGGTGCCCGAGACGGAGGCGCAGGGCCGGATTCACACCTCGACGGCCACGGTGGTGGTCATGCCGGAGGCCGAAGAGGTCGATGTCGCCATCGACCCCGAACGGCTCAAGGTCGATGTCTATCGTTCCGGCGGACACGGCGGGCAGAGCGTCAATACGACGGACTCGGCAGTGCGCCTCACTTACACGCCGGAGGACGGCGGTCCGCCGATCGTGGTCACCTGCCAGGATGAGCGCTCGCAGCTCAAGAACAAGGCCAAGGCGGAAAAGGTGCTGATGGCCCGCCTGCTCGACCGCCAGATGGCGCAGCAGCAGGAGGCCTTGACCGAGGTTCGTCGTTCGGCCGTGGGCTCGGGCGACCGCAACTATCCGGAGGCGCGCATCACCGACCACCGGATCGATTTCAAGTACTACAAGCTCCCACAGTTCGTGGAAGCCGGCGACCTCGATCCGGTGATCGACCGCCTCATCGCCTGGGACCAGGGCAACCGCCTGAGCGAACCGCCGCCAAATGGCTCCCGCGCCTGACCGCGACACCGTCAAGGTCCAGCTCGCCACCACGCGTGCGACACTGCGAAAGGCCGGCATCGCCTACGCCTGGCTCGACGCCGAGATCCTGGTCGCGCACGTCCTCAAGGTCTCGCGCGAGCGGCTGCACAGTCACCCCGAGCAACGGCTGACCGAACCACAGCGGCGGCGGCTGCGTCGCCTGGCGGCGCGCCGGGCCGCCCGCGTTCCGGTGCCCTACCTGACTGGCGAGCGCGAGTTCTACGGTCACATGCTGATGGTGAGTCCGGCA
>VBFF01000021.1 GCA_005889285.1 Chloroflexota bacterium | reverse complement strand
TCGGCGTCTTCGATGTGGTTCTGGACCCGGATCGGAACCTTGAGCTCGTTGATCGCCTGCTCCAGGTAATTGCGGCTGACCCCATAGGGAAAGACCGAAACCGTCTCGTGGAGGCTGCGCGATCGCGGCGCTTCCAACGGCTCGCGGACCGCCGCCGTTCGCATCGGCGCGGCTTCTGCTATGCGGGCCACGATGGCGCCGTCGGCACCACGGATCCGCATCTGCGGCGGCTTCAGCGTTCCGCGCAGGGCCGCGTCGACCACTTCGGCCAGGGGCTGATGGATGGCGAGCCGATCGCGGTCATGGATCTCGACGAGGACGTCGAACGTCGGGGGCGACTTGCGCTCGAGGACGGACTTTTGGGTACCACGGCGTCGGGCCTCTTCATCCGAAAGGGTCACGGTCTGGATGCCGCCCAGCAGGTCGTTGAGCGTCGGGTTGACGAGCAGGTTTTCCAGCGAGTTGCCGTGCGCGGTCGCAACGAGCTGGACGCCGCGCTCGGCGATGGTGCGCGCCGCAACCGCTTCGAGCTCTATGCCAATCTCGTCGATGACGATGACCTGCGGCATGTGGTTCTCGACCGCCTCGATCATCACCGCGTGTTGCAGTGCTGGTGTACGAACCTGCATGCGCCGCGAGCGCCCGATCCCCGGGTGGGGGATGTCCCCGTCGCCGCCAATTTCATTTGACGT
This sequence comes from Chloroflexota bacterium, assembly GCA_005889285.1. Classification (GTDB taxonomy): domain Bacteria; phylum Chloroflexota; class Dormibacteria; order CF-121; family CF-121; genus CF-13. The sequence continues at coordinate 4,951 of VBFF01000021.1, read as the reverse complement.
ATCGACGATCACGACCCGCTTCTTCATCTCGTCGGCCAGCACACGGGCACACTCGCGTAGCATGGTCGTCTTGCCTATGCCCGGCCGCCCGAGCAAGAGGATGCTCTTTCCGCCGATGACCATGTCCTTGATGATGTCGATCGTCCCCGTTATGGCCCGGCCGACGCGGCAGGTGAGACCGACGATCTGGCCGCTGCGGTTACGGATGGCGGAAATCCGATGCAGCGTCCGCTCGATGCCCGCGCGGTTGTCATCGCCGAAGGAACCCACGCGCGTGGCGACGAACTCGAGGTCTTCGGCCGTCACCGCCGTATCGTCGAGGATGACCTCGTGATCCGGGAAGCGCGCTTCCGGCTCGCGCCCCAGGTCGAGGACGACCTCGAGGAGCAGGCCCTGGTGATCGAGCCGCTTGACGGCGCGGTTCAGATGCGGCGGCAGCGCCTGAAAGAGCAGGTCGAGCTCAGCCGGATCCGCGTCGGTGAGACCGTTGGTGGATCGCCGCAGTTCCTGCATTGCCTCAGCCATATTGGGGTACCAGTCGCTTGTCCTTGATTCTTACCCGCATTCGCGCGGGGACCTTCAAGGGGAGTTCCCGCACCATCAGCGTTTGGGAGGCGATCACCTCGAAGCCCTCGCCACGGAGCAGCCGGATGCCCGCCTCGTCATAATGCCGCAGGCTGCACCAGACCGGTCCCGGATGATGCTGAGCCACGTAGGCAAGCGACCGTTGTAGCAACGCCGGCCATAACTCCGGCGGTTGTCCCGCTGCCATCACGCCAAGCGTGTGCGGACGGCCTCCGCCGCCGGGGACGAGGCTCATCCAGCCAAGTACTTGAACTCGCTCCACGACGAAGCGTGGCTGGCCGACGCGGCGCGGCACTCGCGCGCCTCGCAGCCCGATGGCAAAACTGCGGCGCCACTCGGCGAAGTTTGCGGCCTCGACCGCCGCGACGGACTTCGGTGTCGTCGCGCAATAAAGAAGGTAGAGACCGAGCTCATCGTCGCGACGCATGGGGCGCCAACCCGACAGGGCCGGCGTCGGCCTTGGCGCGACGGTCTCACTGAGCAGGGCGTGCTCGGTGGCGTAGGCGGTGAAGCCACGGGCTCGGAAGAGATCCGCGACCGGGTCATCGACGGGCAGGCGGACCACGAATTTCGTCACGCCGCGATTCAAGCCTTCATAGAAAAGATGGTCGAGAAGCGCCGTCCCATCGTTGAAGCGGTCGAGGTCGGGGCTGAGGCAGAGATTGAGGATCTGCCAGGCGTTCGGCCCAAGTGCGGCGGTCTCGGCCTGAACGAAGCCCTGGATGGAGTGCCGGCGCGCGTCTTCCATCACGTAGACATAGTCCGCCGTCGATGTAATCGGGAGGATGGAGGCAAAGGTGCTGTTCAAGAGGAACCACAGCCGCGTCGACGCGAACTGGCGCTTGAGCGGCGTGCGTTCCGCCTCGCGCACCTGCTGCCGGTAGAGCGCCTCGATGGCCGCCAGGTCCTTCAGCTGCGCCGGGCGGACCTTGAGCGTCATCGCGTCTTGCCGTTCAGCGAGAGAAAATACTGATGCCAGCGGCGGTCGGGCGTCAGCTCAGGGTGAAAGGCGAGCGCCAGCCGGTTTCCCTGCTTGAGGGCGACGGCCTGGTCGCCGTGGCGGGCGAGCTCCTCCACATCGGGTGCGTGCTGGCTGACTTGCGGCGCGCGGATGAAGACCGCCGGGGCGGAACCGCCAATCGCCGGCGACGTGATATCGGCTTCGAAGCTGTCGATCTGCCGGCCATAGGCATTGCGGCGGACGTCAATGTCCATGAGCTTCAACGGCTGCTGGTCCGGCCGGCCGTCCGCGATCTCGCGGGCCATCAGGATCATGCCGGCGCAGGTCCCCATCACCGGCATGCCCGCCGCGGCGCGCTGCTGGATCGACTGCTTCAGCGTGGGCTCCATCAGGTGCGCCATCGTCGTGCTTTCACCCCCTGGCAGGATCAGGGCGTCGACCGCCTCGAGGTCACTCGCGAGACGGATCGCCACGCCCTCGACTTCGCAGGCGCGCAGCGCCGCCAGGTGTTCGCGGAAGTCGCCCTGCAGCGCAAGGACGCCGACGCGGCGGCGTGCGGCGCTCACCAGCCTCTGCCGGCGAGCAGCTCCTCCTGGGGGATCGCCCCAATCTCCAACCCCCGCATGGCTTTGCCGAGGCTCTTGGAAGCATCGGCCAGGATGTCGGGCCGGTCGAAATACGTGGTCGCCGCCACGATCGCCTTGGCACGAGCAGACGGATTTTCTGCCTTGAAGATGCCCGAGCCGACGAAGATCCCATCACAACCCAGTTGCATCATGAGAGCCGCATCGGCCGGCGTCGCAATCCCACCCGCGGCAAAATTGACGACGGGCAGCCGGCCGAGGCGAGCCGTCTCTTCCAGCAAGTCCGCGGGCGCACCGATCCGCTTGGCCTCCATGACGAGTTCTTCTGGGCCGGCGCCGTGCAGTTGGCGGATCGCGCCGGTCACCGCTCGCATGTGCCGGACCGCCTCGACGACGTTGCCGGTGCCCGCCTCGCCCTTGGTGCGGATCATCGCGGCGCCTTCCGTAATCCGCCGCAAGGCTTCGCCAAGATCCCGGCAGCCGCAGACAAACGGGACCTTGAAAACATGCTTGTTGATGTGGTGCTCCTCATCGGCCGGGGTCAGGACCTCGCTCTCGTCGATGTAGTCGACCCCGAGCGACTCCAGGATCTGCGCCTCGACGAAATGGCCGATCCGGCACTTCGCCATCACCGGGATCGTGACCGCCTCGATGATGGCGGTGATGAGACCGGGATCGCTCATCCGGGCGACACCGCCCTCCCGGCGGATGTCGGCGGGCACCCGCTCCAGGGCCATTACCGCGACCGCGCCGGCGTCCTCGGCGATCTTGGCCTGCTCGGCGGTAACGACGTCCATGATGACGCCACCCTTGAGCATCTCGGCCAACCCGGCCTTGACCTTCCAGGTCCCCTTCCGATCGTTCATCCTGCCAGAGCCCTCCGCCACAGGATCATTTTACCGCTGGCTGCGGGCAATTCAGGCCCAACTCGTGGACGCCGCGTCACGAACAGGTCGCGGGGATCCGGGCGCGACACTAGAATCGTCCCGCAGTGCGGGGGCCTTCCAGGACGCGACGGCAGCGGGTGGTTGCCGTAATCGTCGCCCTGGCCCTGGGTTTGCCGGCGCTGTTCGGGATCGCCACCTTCGTCGGGCTCCTGGTCACGCCGTCGGTCGACGACATGACCCGGCGCGTTGACGCCATCCTCAAGCAGCACGGCGGAACGCGGGTCCACCTCAACGATATTCCGGACCAGCTGAGTGAGGCGCTGATCGCGATCGAGGACGAGCGCTTTTACCAGCACAGCGGCATCGATACCCAGGGGCTGATCCGCGCCGTCCTGACGGATCTCTACCGGCATCGGGCTCTGCAGGGCGGCAGCACGCTCAGCCAGCAACTGATGAAAGTCGTGTACATGGACAACGACGACGATGGCTGGCGCAAGCCGGAAAACCTGCTGCTCGCCTTGAAAGTCGAGGCGCGCTTCGACAAGCACACGATCCTGGAGAACTACTTCAACGCCGTCTACTACGGGCATGGCGCCTATGGGATCGGCATGGCGGCTGAGATCTACTTTCACCGCCGCCCGGCCCAGCTGGACCTGGCGGAGGCGTCGATGCTGGCCGGCCTTCCCCAGTCACCGTCGTACTACGACCTCTACCGCAATCCATGCTCCGCCCGAGCTCGACAGTTCAACGTTCTGGCCCAAATGGCGCACGATGGCTATATCAGCCAGAAGGCCGCCACCGCCGCCTACGCCGAGCCCATCGGCTTTCCCTGCAAATAGCCATGGCTCTTGACCTCGTCCTGCTGGGACCGCCCGGCTCGGGCAAGGGCACCCAGGCGGCCAGGCTGACAGACAAATACCGGCTTCCGGCGATCGCCACGGGCGACATCCTGCGGGCGGAGGTCGAGGCGGGGACGCCACTCGGCCAGCGGATTCGCTCCTATCTCGATCGGGGCGAGCTGGTGCCGGACCAGCTGGTCGTCGACATCATCCGGCAGCGCCTCTCCCAACCCGACACCGAGGCGGGCTTCATCCTCGACGGGTTCCCCCGCACCCTGCCCCAGGCGCAGGCCCTGGACGCGATGCTCGCCGAGCTGCAGCGGCCTTTAGATGCCGTTCTCTATCTCGAGACCGACCGGCAGTCGCTACTGGACCGGTTGGGCCAGCGACACCGCCAGGACGACCGCGCTGACATCGCCGACCACCGGATCGACGTCTTCCTCGAGCAGACGGCGCCGCTGATCGGCTATTACCGCGACGAGGGCAAGCTCAGGCTCATCGATGGGGCTCAGCCAACGGAGGCGGTGGCGGCCGCCATCGACGACGTCATCCGCCCGCTGGTGGGGGCCGCTCAGGCCCGCAATCCCCGACCAACCTCCAGCTGACCAGCCGCGGGGCCGTGCCGTTTGGCCGGCCCTAATTTGGGCATAAACCTAAGGTCTCGACCGGTTGTTCCTGGCGAGAACACGAAGGAGAAAACCCAATGGCTGAAGTAAAAACCGATTTCATACCGCTGCTGCCCCTAAACAACGGGGTCGTCCTGCCGAACATGGTGGTCACGATCCCGCTGGAGCGCGAGGAGGCGCAGGCCGCTGTCGCTGCCGCCCGGCAGGGCGACGGTCTCGTGCTGCTCGTGCCCCGCGTCGAAGGACGCTTCGCCAATTTCGGCACGGTCGCCAAGCTGGAGGATTCCCGAAAGCTGCCCAACGGCATCGAGGTCGCGATCCTGCAGGGCCTGTATCGGGCCTCGGTCGGCAGCGCCGCCGCCGGGACCGGAACCGCCCTGCGCGTGCTGGCCCAACCGGCCCAGGACGTCAACCCACTGACCGAGACGTCGCACGTCCTCGCGCGCGAGTACAAGGCATTGATCGAGAA
>VBFF01000020.1 GCA_005889285.1 Chloroflexota bacterium | reverse complement strand
CCTTCACGACACCGAGCTCGCCATCGCGCGCTTCCACCGTGTCGCCCGTCCTGACGACCCACTCGATTACGGGCATGGAGAAACTCGCACAGTCATGGAACCGCGCGTATTGTAAGTGAGATGGCCGACGACAGGTTCGGGCCGAACACCGCCGAGGTCGAGGCGCTGTTCGACCGGTTCCGCCGGCTGACGCCGGAGGAGTGGGAGCGGATGGCCACGGCCGCCCCGGGGGTTGGCGCCATCCCCGATCTCGAGGTCAGGCAGTCGCCGGAGTACTTCAAGGCGCTCGAGGTGGCAACCCGCATCGCCAAGAGCGAGGTCTTCCCCGGCTCGGAGTCCGCTTTCTACGACGCGATGCGCACGGCTCAGTTGGTTGCGGATGCGAGCGCCTTTCAGCCCTCGACCCGGCCGGAGCCGGCATCGGCCGTGGTCGACGAGCGCCTGCCCCCCGATGCGGAGGCCGAGGCCATCATCCGCATGATGTCGACGGCTTACGAAGAGGAGTCGTGGCGCCGCGTTATGAACGCCTGCATGGTCGCGGCCGGCGCCCTCGTGGTTCGCGATTGGATGACGCCAGGCGCCTACGCGCTGCTGTGGCGGCCGATGCAGCTCGTCGGTGCCTAGCTGACGGTTACCGTGTTCGTCGTCGCGACGGCCCCAGCCCCGTTGCCGTTGGTCGCATACACCGTGAAGCTATAGGTGTGCCCACTGGTCAGCCCGGTTACGGTGGTCCCGGTCAGGGCAGCGCCCAGGAGCACGATGGGGGCCCCCGCGGTCGTGCCGTCGTAGGGGGTCACCGTGTAGCTGGCGATCGCCGACCCGTTATCGGCAGGGACCGTCCAGGTCAGAACGGCTTGCCCGGCACTCCCCGCAGCCGCCGTCGGCGAGCCTGGGGCCGGCGGGGTCCCCACGGTGATCGCCGTCGAGGCGCCGGATGCCGCGCTGTTGCCGGCGGCATTGGTTGCCACCACGGTGAAGGTGTAGGCAGTGCCATTGGAGAGCCCGGCCACGTCGATCGATGTGGTGACCCCGTCGGTGGTGGTCGCCGTGGCGCCGCCCGGCGACGCGGTCACCGTGTACTTCGTGATCGCCGTTCCGCCGTTAACCACCGGGGCGGTCCAGCTGACGGTCGCTTTCCCATTTCCTGGCGAAGCGATAACAGCCGTCGGCGGGTTGGGCACCACGTCAGTCGTGAAATGCTGGTCGGCGCCCAGCGTGTAGCCGTTCAAGTCAAAGGCCACGACCCGGTAGTCGTAGTTGGTGTTGGGAGTCAAGCCGGTAGCAGCAAAGCTCACTGGTGTCGCCACCGCTCCGTAGCCGATCGATGAATAGCCGGGCAAGGTCGCCGGATCCGCACCCGCGATGACGTTCGCCACGCTTGCGTCATAGGCTCCACCGCTCACCCGCAGCTGGAAGAAGGAGAAGGTAGCCGCCTTCGGATTCGACGAGGGCTTGCTCCAACCGTTGGCATTGACCGAGTCGTTCAGGGTGGAGGTCGTTGACAAAATACCGCTGGCGCCGCCGTTGCCGGCGACCGCGGCGGTGGTGAAGTCCAGCGTGAAGGGCCGATTGTTCTCGGGATCCATCACATTGTTGCCCTCAGGAACGCAACTCGTCGCCTTGCTGGCGGCGAGCGAGTTGGCTCCGGCGCTTGCCGTCGACGCATCGACGGCCGCGCTGCTCGTCCAGCTCAACTTGTCTACACTCCACGTTCCAAGCAACTGGTGTGTCACAAAATCGGGCCCGACGAAGCTGACAACCGGCTGAACGCTTGCGTCCATCTCCCGATTGAAGGTCAACGTCAACGCGCCTTTCCCGATGTTGCCATTGGCATTGGTGTTATGGGACGTCACGTAGGCGCCGGTTGAGGTTGTTTTCAGGGCGGGTTTCTCCTGGGTGAGGGAGTTGCTCAGGGTGACGTTGGTGGCGTTGTATTGGCTTGACGACGGTGATGGACCCCACCAGTCGTTAGTCGCGCTCGACGCGACGGTTGCATCGAAATCCTTGCCGGTGGACGTGGTATTGCCGAAGAGGTTGCTGTTGGAGACGGTCGTCGTGGCCGCGCCATTGGAGGAAACTCCACCACCATTGTCGTGAATGGATGCGCAATCGATCTGCGCGCTGCCTGTTCCTGTGGTGGTGACCGCATAGCCCTTGAGTCCCGTGATCAACGCGCTCGTCAGGTTGAGCTTTGCCGAGTTGATCGTGACTCCGCTGGTTGCATACAGGAGCTTGCCGTATGTAAAGGCGCTATCAGCGCCGTCAACGCTGATGCCACTCCAATCTGAGTTCGTTGCCGCAGTGGGGCAGGCATCGGGAATGAACACCGAATGGCAAGCCGGTAGGCCAAGATTGTCTCGCAGGCTCGTGAACGTTGTACCGACGGCCGTCCCCACCGATTGCAGACCGCCACCGCTTATCCGGATCCCGCCATTCATGATCTTGACGATGTCGCCCTCGCCGGAGACGAAATCGCCATCGACGACGAGTGGCCCGTCCAGTAAATAGCCGAACGTCACATCCCCGACGGCGGGCGGAACCGCGGGCGTAATCCACGTGAGCTTCTTCGTGGCCTCGCCATGGAAGACAATCGCATCAAGCCCATTCCACTTTCCGTCATTGCCCTGAATGATGGGTCCTGCGGTTCCAGTCACCTCGAAGTCGGCCTTGACGCTGTTTAAGTAAATCGCCGGATAGCGGAGCGCGCTGGCGCTGTAAGCCGATTTCCGAACATGATTCGTCGTCAGCGCAATCTTGTCCGCGCCGACGAGCAGGATCCCGTACCTGCCGGCGTCCATGACGGTGTTGTCGCTGATGACGGTGGGCTGGCCGCCGAGGCCGTTGGCGACGATGCCGTCCTTGCCTGTCCCGGACACGTTCACGCCAGTGACCTTGAGCCGTACACATGGATCCGCCGCGGGGAGCGGTGGGGGCGGCGCGCAGTTGGCCGGGCCGAAAAAGCTCGCGATGATCCCGTTGGCGCCGACATTCTGAACCGCACTGGAGTCAACGGACAACGGCGTGTCGATGCTATTGATGCCGTCCTTGCTGGCATAGCCGACCGTGGTATTGGCGACGGTCAGCCTGAAGTTCGGCTCGGAGGTGGCGCGGTTCGGACCACTGTCGAGCGAGATACCGCTGTTCGCGTAGTTGATCAGCGCGTACTTGATGTCGCCGCTACCACGGTCGCCAGCGGCGTCGCTGGTGATGACCAGGCCACCCCAGTCGCCGGGCTGTGGGTTGCACGCGGTGACCAGGACGGATGGGCACGAAACGGCGGCGGCATCCGAGACGGCTACCGATGAACCCTGTGCAGTCGGATTGTCTTTGAGGCTGGTGAAGATGGCGCTGCGGCTCGGGGATGTCGGCGGTCCCGTGGTTACCAGGCCCGTCGCCGTGACGGATCCGCCGTTGATCGTGATCGGCCCACCCAGTGATTTGACGACGTCGCCCGCGCCGACGATCAGATTCTTCGCCTGGATAGTCAGGCCGCCGTCCAGCAAATAGCCGAGGGCATGCGTTAGGGGCTTGTTGCTCGGCGTTATCCAGGTCATGTCACTTGTGACCTCGCCGTCGAGCACGAGGGCGTCCAGGCCGTTCCCGCTGCCGACGTTGCCGCGAACGTTGCTGGTGAAGTCGGCAGAGACCGACGGCAGGTAGATCGCAGGATAACGCCCGGCTCCGGCACCGGGGCCGCCACCGCTGGCCGCGATGTTGTTGTTGCGGAGAACGAGCTGGTCGGCACTGAGCAGCCGGATGCCATACGTTCCCGCGCCCTGAACGCGGTTGTCGGTGATCCACACCGGTTGTCCCGCGAGCGCCTGGCCGAAAATGGCATCGGCGCTCGTGGACGTGAACCGGTTGCCGCTGAGACGGATCGGGGTGCCCTGCGGTGTGCCGCTGAGGTCGACGGTGACGCCATGGGCGCCGCCGCTGATCGACGTAGTCGTCACCGAAATCGCCGTCTTCACGGCATTGATGCCATCGACGGTACTGGGCCCGATGCTGCTTCCCGACACCACGAGCCCGAAGGTTGACGATCCGGATGTCGACGACGCCCCGCTCGTGATCAGAATGCCCGTGGAGGCGTAGCGAACCCCGGCGTTGACGAGCGCCCCGTTCGCGCTGCCGCCCGTCAATGTCATGCCTCCCCAATCGCCGGGTTGGGCCGTGGTCGGGCAAGTATTGAGGAGGACCGAGTGGCAGGTGGCGACACCCACGCTGTCATCGGTCAGGCTGGTGAAGACTTTCTGGCCGCTGCTCCCAGTGTCGTCGGCTCGGAGGTTGACCCCTTGAAGCTTGAGGACGCCGCCGTTGCCCACCTTCACGATGTCGCCGGCCCTCACCGTCAATGTCTGGGCCGCCGGTGTCGGTGGCAGGGCGGGCGGGAGGGGCGGGGGCGCGGGCGCCATCGTGAGCGTGCCATCCAGCACGTAGCCGAGCGGCGTCGTCGGGTCGCCGACCTTTCGCGCCGTGATCCAGGTCAGGTCGTCGGTCACGGTGCCGTGGAAGGCGATCGCGTCCACCCCATTAAAGGCACCCCTGTTGCCGCTGACGTTCGCGAACGCTCCGAAGAAGCCGTTGAGGTAGATCGCCGGGAATGTGGCCGCGGTATTGGTGACCGTGTTGTTGGTCAGCGTCAGCCGGCCGGGGGAGATGGTGTAGACGCCGGGGTAAGGGCCCGCGTCTTTGCCGGCATCCCTCAGGTTGATTCCGAAGGCGCCGGCGTGGTCGATGCTCACCTGGTCGATCTGCACGGTCTGGCCGGCGAGCCCGACGGCAAGGATGCCCTCCTGTCCGCTGCCGGCGATCGTCGTGCCCGAAATCAAGAGCGGCTGGAACGCACTCGAGCTGACGCGGGCCAGGTCGATCGTGATCCCGTGGGCACCGTTGCTCGTAAAAGCACCCCCGGTGATCGACACGGGGGAGCCCGTGCTGACCCCGTCAGCCGCGGTGTTGGTGATGCTGGTGTTGGTCAGGGTGAGGTTTTGCGCCGAGCGGGGCCCCGTTGGCGTGCCCATCGAGATCCCAGTCGCGGCGTATCGAACCGCGGAACTCATCAGCAGGTTGGCCTTGCCGGCATCGAGGACCAGGCCGCCCCAATCGCCGGCGGTCGTCGCCGGGCAGACGCCCGAGGCTCTCGGGACAAAGACCGAGCCGCAGCTCGGGACCGGCAGCGTCATCGCCTTGAGGCTGGTCAGCTCGGCGCCGGTCGACGTGAGGCTGCCGTTCTGGACGGTGATCGTACCGGCCAGGATCCCTGCGTAATCACCGTTGGCCAGCGTGAAATTGCCGCCGATCAGCAGGTTGCCATCGACGATGTAGCCGAGCAGGCCGCCGGCTGCGACCGTCTGCCAGGCGAGTGCTTTGCTGTCGCCATGGAAGGCGATCGCGTTGAGGCCGTTGGCGAACCCCGTGTTGCCGCTGATCGGACCGTTGAAGTCGGCATGGCTGACCCCGTCCAGCCAGATGGCGGGGTAGTGCAGGGTGCCCGTGCCACTCCCGACGACGTCATTGCCCTTCAGTGTCAGCATGTCGGCGCCTTGGAGGTAGATGCCGGCACTTCCCGCCGACCCGATCGCGCCGGCGTTCTGGATCGCATTGTTCTCGATGTCGACCGGCTGGCCGGCGAGACCAACCGCGCGGATCGCCTCGCCGACGCTGCCCTGGAACGTATTCTTGTCCGCCGGGTTTGAACCGCCGATCTTGAGGCCGGTGGTAGGCGGTCCGCTATTGCGGAAGTCCGCGAGGATGCCGTGGTTGCCGCTACTCGGCCCGCTGCAAACCCCGGTGGGGCAGCCAAAGGTCGTCGCGGTAACGGCCAGCGGCGTCCCCTCGCCGAGCACGCCGTCGGCGAAGGTCGGGCCGATCGCGCTCCCCCTGATGACCAGGAAATTGCCGTTCGTGATGTGGACGCCGGTCGTGGCGTACAGGATGGCGGCGTTGGTGATCGTGCTCCAGGTTGCGCTTCGCAGGGAAGCGTCGGTCGCCGAACCGGTTAGGTCGACGCCGCCCCAATCCCCAGCCTGGATGATCGAGGGACACGACTGCACGAAGACCGATGGACAGGTCTGGATGTTGACGTTGTCGCGCAAGCTGGTAAAGACTTTCGTGCCCGGCTTGGTCGTGTCACTGGCGTCGAGGGCCGCCCCGCTGAGGTTGATGGTTCCCTTCGACTTGACCACGCCGCCACCGGGAACGAAGAGCTTTCCGCTGTTGAGCGTGAGGCTGCCGTCCAGGAGGTAGCCGAGGGGGTGATCGTTGACCGCATCGTTCGTCGCGTTGATCCAGGTCAGTTGCGGCGCGGTAAGGCCGGGCGCGTAGACGATCGTGCCGTTGAGGGCGATGGCGTCGAGCCCGTTCTCGTGGCCGGCATTGTTCGTCACGCTGTTCTCAAGGTCGACAGTGGCGGCGTTGAGGTAGATCGCGGAATAGTGGAGGCCGCTGCCCACGCACGTGTCCCGGGTCTTCGCCGACACGCCGTTGCAGTCGAAGTTGTTATTGGTGATGACCGGCCGCTTGGGACCGTTCAACTCGATACCAAACCCGCCGGCCCTGAAAAAGCGGCTCTGGTTGATGACCACGGGTGGTGGATTCGCCGAGGTGAAGGTGCCAAGGATCGCGTCGTTTCCGATGAAGCCTGCCGAGCACGGCAGCTGAAACGGCAAGCAGCCGGTCGCGGCAAAAGGCACCGAGCTACCAAAGGTAACGCCCTGGATCTCGAGGGCATTGGTCACCGTCGGAGCGGATGCGTCGAACGACAGGTTGATTCCCTGGGATCCGATGTTGTTCACCGTTCCAAACTTGCCGTCCGCCTGGCCCCTGAGCAGCACCGGCGTGTTGGTGACGTCGATTCCGTCGAAGTACGAAGGACCGATTCCGCTATTGACCACGGCCAGCCCATAGGGAAGCTGCTTGGTGAGGTCCATCGGGTCGGGCGTGGACGTCGCGCCGCTCGTGCGCGTGTTGAATGCTGGCGAAGGCCAATGAGGCATTGCCCGCATGGCTGGCATCACTGGCGTCGACCGTGATGCCGGTCCAGGAGGCGACGTCGGGTTCCGCATCGAAGAGCACCGAGTTGATCTCGCTGGCGCCCAGCACCAGCAGGTGGCCGCCGTGGACATCGATCGCGGCCCCGTGCGAGAAGATTTGCACCGGGCCCTGGCTCGCATCGATCTTGAGCGTGACATCCGGCGGAACGACGATCGCATCGCACGGCTGAACCGTTGGATCGGCGTTGTTCGTGCTGCTGACTGGGAGGTTGTAAGGGCTGGCGGTTCCCAGGTACGGGCTCTTGGTGGCGGTCCAGGTTGCGGTCGTCGGATCGTTGAGATCGGTGGCGATGGTGCCACAGGGCACGGTGGTTGGCAGCACGCTGGTCGCCAGCGCATGGCCGTTCGGCTGCACCCGGTCGACACCGCCGGCGGTGAGCACGACGGCAGCGACGCCGACGGCCACCCCGTATTTCCAGGCGGCGCGCAGCAGAAGACTCGGGGGCGAAGCCGGCAGCTGGAGCCGGCGAAGTACGTCTAGCCTCACACCCTCCCTCGGCACGGAGTCATTCCGCCCGCAGGCGGTCAGTCGGAATCAGCGGCGAGTTTTGACGTTAGGCGACCGGTTTTGGACCGTCAAGCATATTGCGCGAAACTCCGAGCATCCTGCCCATTTGGGCGCAGGGCCTTGCCCCAAACGTCAGGCGGCGACGTTGTCGCGCTTGCCGGCCAGGGATTTGAGCGCGGCCGCCAGCAGGTCCTGGGCGGTCAGCGCATCCCCGTGGTATTCGGCGGTCCCCCATCGAATCGATACCCGCTCCGGCTGCAGCGCCGTCTCGATGCGCTTGGCGAGGACCTCGGCCTGGCTGGCGTAGAAGCCAGGAGCGAGGATGGTGAAGTTGTCGCCGATCCAGCGCGCGGCCACGTCGTCGCTGCGGATCGACGCGCGAACGGCCCGGGCGATCCGCTTGAGGACGGCATCGCCGGCGCGGTGCCCGTAGGCCTCGTTGACGTCGCGCAGTCTCTCCACGTCGAGCATCAAGAGTGTCCCCCACGACTGCGGGCGCAGCATCAGTTTGTTCACCGCCTCCTCGAACGCGGCACGGTTCATCAAGCCGGTCAGCGCGTCGATCGTCGCCGCTGAGACGAGGCGTTCGATCAGCCTGGCGTTCGCCATGGCGACCGCCGCCTGGTTGGCGAGAATCGTCAGCAATCGGAGCTGGTCGAGCGAGTACTGATTCAGTCCCAGCTTGGTGACGACGATGACGGCGAGAATCTCGTCCTCGAAGACAACCGGCACGGCGAGCATCGATTCATCGATCATCGCGGTGCCGGCGACGTGCTTCGCTTTCGGATGGTGCTCGGTATCGCCCAGCACCACGCCTCGTCGCGATTCCGCCACCCAGCCGGTGATGCCCTCCCCCACTTCCACCGCCGCGTTCTCAATCGTCACCGCACGGTATTCTTCGCGGTCGGTCCCCTTGAGGTAAACAACCTCGAGCTGGGTGCGGTCTTCATTCATCAACAGCACCCGGCACTGGTCGTGGGGCACCAGGGTGGAAATCGTCGCCCCGATGCGGCTGCAGATGTCTTCGATGCTGGTCGCGCGGGCCAGTTGTTGCCCGAGCGCCTCGACCGTCTGCATGTGGTGGGCCCAGCCGCGCGGACCTGAGGTGGTCGTTTCCGGCATCGGTTGCCCGGACGCCTGGGCGGGGGCCGCGATGTGCGGCGGTTCGCTCTCGATCAGCTCCAGCAGCACGCCGGCGACTCGGGGGTCGAACTGCTGCCCGGTTTCCTTCTGAAACTCGGCGACGATCTCCGCCATCGGCAGCGCCTTGCGGTAGGCGCGGTCGGAGGCCATCGCGTGCAAGGCGTCGCAGGCGTGGATGATGCGCGCCTCGATCGGAATCTCCTCGCCCTTGAGGCCGTCCGGGTAGCCCGTGCCATTCCATCGCTCGTGCTCGGCCCGAACGATGGGGCCCAGCGGGGCGAGGAACGGCACGGAGGCGAGGATGCGTTCGCCGATCACCGGGTGCTCGCGCATGATCGCAAATTCTTCCGGCGTCAGCGCCCCGGGCTTCTGCAGGATGTAGCCGGGGATGCCGATCTTGCCGATGTCGTGGAGCAGGGCTCCGTACTCGAGCAGGCGCAACTGGTCGGCGGGCAAGTGGAGCCGCTTCCCCACGTTGACGGCGAACTCGGCGGTTTCCCGCGAGTGCGCTTCCGTGTAGCGGTCTTTTGCATCCAGGGCGGCCGCCAGGGCGCCGATGGTGGCGACGTAACTCTCCTCCTGCTGGCGGCGGCGGGTCTCGTACTCGTTGAGCAGCGAGAGCCGGACGCGCGCCGAGATGTAGGCGCAGAGCATGGTCGCGACCGCCAGCACGACCAGGGTCCGACCGTAGTAGCTGTCCCAGCCGTTGAGGAAGAGCGGCAAGCTTGCGGTCGCTGCCGTGAGCACCGCGATCGCCGATCCCGCCCGAAATCCATACGCCGCCGCCATGAAGACGGCCGGGGCGATGAAGATCGGCAGGATGTGCGAGTTCACGCCGCCCGTCGCCATCAGCATGAAGCCGAGGAGCACCAGGCCGGGCATGACGATAACCACCAGGAATCGCTCCACTGGCAAGCGATGCCAGGGGAAGAACCAGCTCACCACTGCGCCGACATACGAGAGAATGCCGATGATCCAGATGCCGGTGAAATCGAGATGGGGCGCGCCGATATAGCTGCTGCCCACGTCGACCGTCGCCGCCGTCACAAAGGCGATCGCGGCGATGCGAAACATGGCCTGGTGGAAGTCGGCCGGAATTCGCTCGTTTTCAGCCATACCGCGCCCAATACAACGCGTATTCAGGCGGCTTCCAGCGACAATGTCGGTATGCCCGCTTCCCGGCCGCCGAACGGGTCCCTCGCCGAACCGCCCCTGCGAGTTGAGAGCCGGGAGGAGCTCGTCTACCTGCTCGGCGAGGCCTGCGAACTCGAACACGGCCTGCTCTGCGAGTACCTCTACGCCCAGTTTTCTCTGAAGCGGAGCATCGAGGAAGGCGTCACGGCGCAGCAGCTGGCCCGCATCCAGGCCTGGGAACTGACCCTCATCGACGTCATCAAGCAGGAAATGCTTCACCTGGCCCTGGCCACCAACATCTTGAGCGCGCTCGGCGCCGCGCCCCATTTCGAGCGGCCCAATTTCCCGATCCTGTCGCGCTGGTATCCACCGGATGTCCAGATCGCCCTGGTCCCCTTCGGGGAGCGGGCGCTCCGCCACTTCATGTTCCTGGAGCGTCCCGAAGGCATGTCGCTGCGAGATGCGGAAGGCTTTGGCTCGGTCGGACCGATGCAGCCCCTAACGGTCGACGACCCGCAGATCACCGCCGGCCCCGAGGAGTGGCACACCGTTGGCCACCTCTACCGCGGCATCGAGGCTGGGCTCGCCTACCTGGTCGACCGCGATGGGGAGGCTGCCGTCTTCATCGGGCCGCCTAAGGCGCAGGCAACGACGCAGGTCTTCGAGTGGCCGGAGTTGACCGCCGTCAGCGACCTCGCGTCGGCGAGCGTGGCGATCGAGCTCATCGTCGAACAGGGCGAAGGTGCTCGCGGGGATTGGGTGAAATCACACTTCGGCAAGTTCGTCGGCATCCTCGAGGACTTTCTCGCGATGCGAGGCCTCGACCCCGCCTTCGAGCCGGCACGACCGGTGCTACCCGTTTACCTGCGCCAGCCTCCCGACGTCGACCAGGTAACACTCATCGGAGACCGGCTCACTCGGCGCGTCGCCGATCTGTTCAATGCCGTGTACGAGGTCACCCTCCAGGTCCAGAGCCGCTATTTCGTCCATCACGGCGAGACGGCCGACGAGCTCGAGACGCTGGCCAAGACGGCCAAGCATCTGATGAACTGGGTGATGCGCAACCTGGGCCCGGTCCTGACGGCACTGCCGGTCGGTCCCTCATTTCCCGGTCACACCGCCGGCCCCGCTTTCGAGATCGTCCGCCCTGCGTACTTCGTCCTGCCCCACCGCGAGTCCGCCTGGAAGATCCTGCACGAGCGCCTCGGAACGCTGGCCGGTGTCTGTGCGAGCCTCGCCAAAGAAACCGCCCCTGACGTGATGACGAAGCTCGAGGCGAATCTGCGAGGTATGGCTGGCGACCTTGATCAGCACATGAAGATCAGGGCAGCGTCAAGAACCGAGCGCGCAGTTAGGTAGACCCCTTACTGACCGATCGCTCCGTCGGTCAGCTCACGCAGGATGTCGGCGTGGCCGGCGTGCCGTGCGGTCTCTTCGATCATGTGGACCATGATCCAGCGGAGGCTCCGCGGCTTCACCTTTCCAAGGTCTTTGCCGAGATCCTCCAGCGACGCGCCGGCGACGATCTCTTTAGACCGAGCGATCTCTTCTTGATAGAGGGTGCTGATGCTCACAATCGTGTCGGTCTCAGTAACGCGGAAATCGATGTCCTCGTCAGGCTCGTCTTTGGGCCACGGGAAGCCCACGGGGTCACCCGCGAAGTTCATCTGAAACCACCACCGCTCGACGTACGCCAGATGCTTAACGATCCCCAGCAGGGTGGTGGCGGATGGCACCAGGCGTGCCGCTGCCTGCTCCTTCGTCAGGCCCTCGAGCTTCCAGAGGATCGTTTCCCGGTAACGGTCGAGGAAGGCGCTGAGCATCGCCTTCTCGTCGCCGGCAAACGGAACGTCGAGGCGCCGATGCGCAACTACGCGCGCGGGGATCACCGGGGCGTGATCGGCGGAACCATGCCTGGGGGCAACGCCGCGGAGGTCCGCAGACCGGCGAGCTGGCGTGCGGCCTGGAAACCTCTAAAGACGAAGAAGAGCGCCAGCGCATGGAAGGCGACGGCTGCCCAGTCCTGCACCCAGACCAGCAACAGGGCGTCGAGAACGATCAGGACCATGCCGACGATAAAGCTCCACAGTGCGCCACTCCGGGACATCAGCCCGAGCCCGACGAAGATGGCCGCGATCACGACGTCGATCGCCAGCGCCACCGCCACACCTGTGGTGCCGGTGATGATGACCTTGCCGAACTCATCCGAGACCTGGGTAGCAGCGAGACCAAGAAAGAAGCTCCAGTGACTTCCGGTGACGAATAGCACGCTGTTCACCAGCGACAGGCCGGCAATCCAGATGAACCAGTTGGCGCCGGACCGGACGAGCTGGGTATGCTTCGCCATCGGGCTGACGGTCGGCGGACTGGTGGGACTCGGCGGCGGTGTGCTCGGCGGACCCGATGTGCTCATCAAAACCCCCTGAGGGAGATCGCTCTGGGGCGAGACACTAGCACATAATCAGCTCGCGTCGGACTGAGCTCCGGCTTAGCTGGGCTTGAGCACCTTCGCCAGTTTGCCGAGCTCCTGCCCCCAGCCCATAACCGCCATCTTCGTCCACTGCTCGTCGTGCATCGCATCGAGAGTCAGGACCAACCGAACCCCCTGCGGTGTCGTGTCGAACTCCACAGTTGTCGCGACCGCGTAGGGCGAGACGCCAGGAATGAAGTCGGCCATCTGCGTGAACGTGAGCCGCTTCAATGGGACAACATCCGTGTAGGTGACCAGGGACTCGGTCGTCAGGGGCATCCCCGCCTTCTTCATGAAGTCGATCTGGTCGGGCGCGGTCGCACTCATGGCATAGAGGAGTTCGCCGCCAGCGCGAAAGTCGAGCCTGTGGACTTTCACCTCGAATCCGTCCGGACCCCACCAGGACTCGATGCCCTCCTTCGTCGTCCAGAGCTTCCAGACCTCCTCGACGGGGGCCTGGAAGCTCCGCTCGATCGTGATTCGCCGGCGCGCCGGCTGGGTTTGTGCCGACACCCTAGGCGCCGCTCCGATAGGCCCGCTCGAGGGTTGCGATGTCGAGCTTGCGCATCTTCAGCAGCGCTTCCATGACTTTCGCGGGGTTCCCGGATTTCGGATCCGACATCATGGTTCCGAGCGAGGCCGGGACGACCTGCCAGGAGACGCCGAAGCGATCCTTCAGCCAGCCGCAGGGTCCCTCTTCGCCGCCATCGGCGGTGAGGCGCGCCCAGATTTCATCGAGCTCTTTCTGGGTCTCGCACGTTGCTACGAACGAGAACGCCTCCGTGAAGTTGAAGGACGGTCCGCCATCGAAGGCCGTATATTCCTGTCCGTCGAGCACGAAGCTGGCGTGCAGCACGCTGCCTTCGGGGAGTGGGCCCCCTGGCGTCGCCCGGAGCAAACTCACGACCTTCGAATTCGGAAACAGCGAGACGTAAAAGCTGACAGCGTCTTCGGTCCCCTCCTTGAACGTCAAGGACGGCCTCACGTTCTGCACCTTTACCTTGCTGGCCACCGCCGTCGTGCGCGCATCTGCTTGCGTCATTTGCCTTCCTCCTTGTGCTTTGGTCGGGTCCTGCCCCGCCGGTCGAGTTCTGCGGCAAACCGATCGAGACGGGCCTCCCACATCGCGCGGTAGCCCATCATCCACTCGTCGAGTTCGCGAAACGGCTCCGGCCGAAGCGCGTACAGTCGCCGCCGGCCCTCGGGACGGACGGCCACAAACTGTGCATCCTGCAGGATCGCCAGCTGCCGCGAGACACCGGGCTGTCCGATGTCGACGGCGCCGACCAGCTCGCCTACGGAGCGCTCGCCACCCCGCAGCGCCTCGATCAGGCGTCGGCGGGTCGGGTCGGCCAGGATCTG
>VBFF01000019.1 GCA_005889285.1 Chloroflexota bacterium | reverse complement strand
TCGGCGTCAACCTCGGACAGGCGATCGCCTGGGCGCGCAAACTGCCGGTGATCGGCGTCAGTCACCTGGCCGCCCACGTCTTCGCCGGGCTGCTCGAGGAGCCGGATCTCCGGCCACCGGTCCTCGGACTGGTCGTGTCCGGGGGTCACAGCGACCTGGTCCGATGGCAGGAGGACGGCAGCATCGCGGTGATCGGCCGGACGATCGATGACGCGGCGGGGGAGGCCTTCGACAAGGGGGCGCGCATTCTCGGTCTGCCGTTCCCCGGCGGCCCGGCGATCGACGCGCTGGCCGCGACCGGCGATCCGCGGGCGATCCGCTTTCCGCGACCCCGTGCCCCCGGCCTCGACTTCAGCTTCAGCGGCGTCAAGACAGCGCTTCTGTACGAGGTCCGCAAACGCAAGTCGATCTCCGACCAGGCGCGCGCCGACCTCGCCGCCAGCTACCAGGAAGCGATCGTCGACGCGCTTTTGCAGCGCGTGGAAGGCGCATTATTTCCCTCCCCCGCTCGCGGGGGAGGGCCAGGGTGGGGGCCCGCACCGACCATCGTGCTGGGCGGCGGCGTGGCGCGCAATCGCCGGCTGCGTGAGGCCGCGCGCGCGCGCCTGGGCAAGGCGGCGCATCTCGTCATCCCGGCCCCGGAGCTTTGTACCGACAACGCGGCGATGATCGGCGTCGCCGCGCTGATCGAGTGGGACCGGCGAGGCCCGGATCCGACGCCCTTCGACGCGGACCCGAGCCTCGGATTCGCTTAGTGCGCTAGTTGACGGCCTCGACGGCGCGGGCGAGGAGCTGGCGCCCCAACCGAGATGGATGGATGTCGCAGCCGCCGGTTGGCAGCCTGATCAGCAGGCCAGCCTTGCAGCTGTCGCCGCCGGCTTCCATCGCCTCGCCTTGGAATGCCTTGAACCCATCAGCGACTCGTCCTCCGAACGCCGTTGTCACAGCCCCGACGACCTGGTTGATCGCCCCGATTGCTGCAACCGTGTTCTGATCGTTGTAGTCGGTTACGTAATAGGTCAAGCCGACGAGATGGCCCCTGAAGCCAGCGGCGCGGAGCGACTGGTAGGTTGTGACCAGGTTGCTCGCGAGCCTCGACAGCATGACGGGGAATCCTGCCGCAAAGCAGCTGCTGGACCCTGCGCAGGTCCGCAGCAGGACGAACAAGTCGTTGGCTCCGATATCGATGGTCACCAGCTGCGTGTTTGGGTGGGCCCGGATGTACGCGACCGCGAAAGCCAGTTGTGTCCCCGTGTAGCGGACGTGCAGGGGGGCCACAGACCTGAAGCCTGCACACCCATTGTCGGGCGGGCCGGCGATGAGGCTGCCGCTGGTCTCTCCAGAGCACGACGCGTTCACCACATGTTTGCTAAGGACTTCCGGATAGCCGATGTAGGCATCGGTGTCGGTCGGATCGCTGTGAAAGACGAGCGGGTTGAAGCCGAACGCGACGGAATCGCCGATGGCGAGGTATCCGGCCTCATCATTGGCCGACGCCGGAATCGTGCCAGCCAGCAGGGCAAGCGGTAGGAGCACGACGAGCAGACTCTTCATGAGTTCCTCCCTCCCATAGATCGTGATGCGAGGGTACGCCCCCGGGGGCACCCTGACAAGAGCGTGCAAGACCCATATCTTGAAAGACCCGGTTCCATCCGCTATCATTAGCACTCGGGCTCACTGAGTGCTAATGTACTGTCACCACCTAAGGAGGGTTTTATGAAGCTACGTCCATTGGGCGACCGAGTCGTAATCAAGCCGGTCGATCGCGAAGAGAAGACCAAGAGCGGGATCGTTCTGCCCGACACGGCCAAGGAAAAGCCGCAGGAAGGCATGGTCGAGGCCGTCGGCAACGGCCGCTTCATCGAGACGACCGGCAAGCGCGAGCCGCTCGATGTCAAAGTTGGCGACCGCGTCGTCTACGCCAAGTACGCCGGCAGCGAGATCAAGCTCGACGAGACCGAGTACTTGATCCTGTCCGAGAAGGACATCCTGGCCGTCGTCGCCAACGGCAAGAGCTAGACCTCTCAACCATCAACGGCCAGCCTTCGGGCTGGCCTTTTCTATTTCTGCGGAGGGTCCGGCTGGGAGGTCGCTTGCTTGGCCCTCGGGATCATCGGCAGCGCCAGCATGGCCTCGGTCACCTGCGCGTACTGTTCCTGGCTGCGCCAGTCGTAATGAGGGTTGCGCCAGCGGATGTAGCCCCGGTAATCGACTAGAAACAAGGACCGCTGGGCGACGCCTCGCTCTTCGTTGAGCACGCCGTAGCGGCGCGCGACGGACTTGTCCCAATCGGCAAGTATCGGGAAGGGGAGATCGCCCAGGCTCTTTGCGTACGCCTTGTGGGCCCAGATGTGATCGACGCTCAGGCCAAGCACCTGGGTCTCTGCCTTCACGAACTGCTGGTGATCACCTCGCAAGGAGGTGAGCTCGTTGGTTCAGCCGGGGCTGAAGTCGAAAACGTAAAAGGCGAGCAAGACGTGCTTGCTGCCCTTGAAGGAGGAGAGGGAAACGGGATCACCATCCGGGGTCCCCGGCAGCGTGAAATCGGGCGCCAGGTCCCCGACGCCGGGCATGTTCGTCGCGGCCGTCGACATCGACCTATTGTAGTTCGGTGATTTTCCGCGACCGCACCGATGCCGGCGAGCGCCTCGCGGCCGTCTTGCAACGCTACCGCGACCAGGACAGAACGATCGTGCTGGGGATCCCCCGCGGCGGCGTCGTTGTGGCGAAGGCGATCGCCGTCGACCTGAATCTGCCGCTGGGGATCTGCCCCGTGCGCAAGCTCGGCGCTCCGGGTAATCCCGAACTCGCGATCGGGGCCGTCGACGATGATGCGGTGCTCGTCTTCGATCGCCGACTCAGCCAGCACCTCGGTCTGACCGAGGACGACATCGGGCACGCGGCGGCGCGGCAGCGCGAGGAGTTGCGGGCCTGGCTGGCGAGGCTGGGCGCGGGAGCCATGCCGCCGCTCGAGGGCCGAACCGTGATCCTGACCGACGACGGTGTTGCGACGGGGTATACCGCGCAAGCGGGTATCCAGACGGTGCGCCGGCGTGGTGCCCAACGAGTGGTGCTGGCGGTCCCCGTTGCGCCACCCGACACTGCTGGCTGGCTCAGGCCACAGGTGGATGAATTCGTCTGCCTCGACAATCCGGAGCCGTTCTACGCGGTCGGGAACTTCTTCCAGGAATGGCCACAGGTTACCGACGACGAGGTTAGAGCATTGCTGCTGGCCGGTAACACGTTGTAGCGGAGGTTTTACACGGGCAAGGACGGCGTCCCCTCGCCGGTTACAGCGGTGTGAAGCTCTTCGCCAAGGGCAAAGGGCAGCCGGACGCCCAGGGCAAGGCGCCGGCCTACAGCCCGATCGATCGTGTCGGGCTGCTTGGGCTGCTCGACCAGGTTGTCAACAACGGCCAATCCGGCGTGCTCGAGCTCAGAGAGCCCCGTGGGGAGTGGGTCTACGCCTTCCAGGGCGGGGCGCTGACGCACGCCGCCGGGGGCCGCGTCCGCGGTGCGCGTCAGGCCTTCGATCTCCTCTGGGAATTCCAGAGCGGCCAGTTCATGTTCACTCCAGGCGTCAACCCGAGCCTCGCCGGCAACCTATACATCGACAAAGCCCGGTTGCTGGACCTGCTGCGACGCAGTCAGGCGGTCCTGCAGGGCCCCTCGGCGCCCTACATTCCGCCAGATCAGCAGCGGCCGATCGCACCCGTCTACCCGACCTATGCGCCGCCGGGCCCGGGGCAGGCGCCACCGGCCTGGCAGCAGCAAGGGCCCCCACCTGGGCCATACCCCGGGGTGGCTCCTCAGGGAGCCCCACAGGCCTGGCCGCCGGCGGGCCAGCCCGGCATGCCGGCCGCTCCGTCTTGGGGGGCGGGCGGCTACCCGCAGCAGCAGCCCGGCTACCCGCAGCGCCAACCCGGCTACACCCCGGCACCCCAGGGAGTCCCATACCCCGGCCAGCAACCGCAGGGGCAGCCCTATCCTCCGCAGGCTTATCCGGGGCAGCCTCAGCCTGGCTTTCCGGCATATCCGCCGCAGCCGCCGATGCCCCAGCAGGGGATGCCGCCGCAGGCCATGCCGCCGCAAATGATGCCGCCCGCAGCCGCACCGCAGCCGCCGGTAGCGCCCCCGGCGCCACCCCGGCCGGTACCGAGCTTTTCCGTGCCGCCCATGGCGATTCCGAAGAAACGAGAGGCGATCCCCGCGTACGCGCCGCCGGCGGCCGTGCCCATGCCGGCGCCAGCGGCCCCCAAGGACGACCTCGCGTCATTGCGGGCGAGCCTGGTCGCCCAGGCGCCCCCTGTCCGTCCGGCCCCCGCCGCTCCCGCGTGGGGCGTTCGCACCGGAGACGGCAACGTTGCCCCGCCGCCGGCCGCCGCTGGTCCCAAAGGCAAAGGCAAGGGTAAGGGCAAGGAGAAGGGCGCGAAGTCGAAGCGCGATTCGAAGCTTGCCGCGGCGATCAAGGTGAAACTGATCACGTTCCTGCTCTGGGCCTGCGAGCGGAAGTACTCCCCGGATGATCACTGGACGTTGAAGGACGCGTTCGAGGTCTCGACGATGGAGCTGCGTGATCAGTTCATCGGCGCCTTCTCCGAGTCGTTCAAAGCCTCGCGGCAAAAACGCAGCGTCGAGGACGACGACATGGACGACATGGCCGCGGGTCGGATGCGCGGGCGCGGCCGCCGGCACTAGTCACAGCTCGACAGAGAAGTGACCGCGATGGCTCGCGGGTAAACTTGCGGGGTATTGACTCTGTCTTCCTCGCCTGCCGCGGAGCGGGCGATCGATCTCTTAGCCGGGCTGAACCCTCCGCAGCGGGCGGCCGTGACCGCCGACGATGGGCCGCTGTTGATCTTTGCCGGCGCCGGCAGTGGAAAGACGCGTGTGCTCACCCACCGCATCGCCTGGCTGATCCAGCAGGGTCGCGCCGAGCCGGGCGAGGTCCTCGCCGTCACCTTTACCAATAAGGCCGCCCGCGAGATGCGCAGCCGGGTGGAGAACCTCCTCAACCTGGCCGCGGGCGCGATCTGGATGGGGACGTTTCATGCGATCGGGGTTCGCATTCTGCGGCGTGACGGGAGCGCCGATGGAATCGACCGCCATTTCGTCATCTACGACGAGGCCGACCGGCTGTCCGTGGTCAAGCGGGTCATGAACGAGTTGCGCCTCGACGAGAAGCGATATCCGCCCGGCGGGATGGTGGCGCTGATCTCACGCGCCAAAGACGAGGTCATCAACGGTGAAGACCAGCTGAAGGCGGCCGGCACCCACAATGAGGAGCTGGCGGCGCGCATCAGGCTTCGCTACGACGCCTTCCTCGAGCAGAACCACGCGCTCGACTTCGACGATCTCCTGATGCGCACGGTCTGGCTATTCGATCGACACCCGGAGGTGCTCGAGAAATACCAGAAACGCTTCAAGTACATCATGGTCGATGAGTATCAGGACACCAACCGGGCGCAGTACCTGATGGTGCGCCACCTGGCGAGCCGGCTGCGGAATCTTGCTGTGGTGGGCGACGATGACCAGTCGATCTACAAGTTCCGCGGCGCGGATGTGCGAAACATCCTCTCTTTCGAGAAGGACTATCCCGATGCGCAGATCGTCAAGCTCGAACAGAATTACCGGTCGACCCAGATGATCCTCGACGCCGCCTACCACGTCATCAAGGCCAATCCCAACCGGGCCGCCAAGCGGCTGTGGACCGAGCGAGGGGGCGGGTCCAAGCTCGTGGTGGCGCAGACCTATGACGAGCAGGAGGAGGCACAGGCGGTTGCGCGCGAGGCGCTGCGCCTGGTGGCGGAAGGCGACTACCGCCTGGGTGACATCGCGGTGCTCTACCGCACCAACGCCCAATCGCGTGCGCTGGAAGAAGTCCTGCTCCGGCGCGGCGTTCCTTATCGCCTGATCGGCGGCTTGCGCTTCTACGAGCGGCGCGAGGTCAAGGACATGATGGCCTACCTGCGTCTGATCGCCAACCCGCAGGAGACCCTGAGCTTCTCGCGGATCATCAACGTTCCGCGCCGAAAGCTCGGCGAGAAATCACTTGCGCAGCTTGGCTACTGGGCCGACGCCCATGGCACGACGGCATGGGATGCGCTGACTCGTCTGGATGAGATGTCGGAGCTGGCCCCGGCCGCCCGTGGCGCCCTGGCGGACTTTCGCGACCTCATCGGCGAGGTTCGCGCGGCTTCCCAGGAGCGTCGGCTCGTGGAGACCATCGACCTTCTGCTGCTGCGGACGGGGTACGAGCGGTATGTCAAAGAGACGGGAACCGATGGCGACGAGCGCTGGGCCAACGTCCTCGAGTTGCGAGGGCTGGCCTCGGAGTACGACGGGCTTCCCCCCGGCGAGGGATTACAGGCGTTCCTCGAGGAGACGGCGCTGATGAGCGACGTCGACACCATGGACGAGCGCGCGCAGGGCATGACCCTGATCACGCTCCATATGGTCAAAGGCCTCGAGTTTCCGGTGGTCTTCATGCTCGGGATGGAGGAGGGTCTTTTCCCACACAGCCGGAGCCTCGACTCGCCCGAGGAGCTCGAAGAAGAGCGGCGCCTCGCGTATGTCGGCATGACCCGGGCGAAGGATCGGCTCTACCTGTTTCACGCGTTCCGGCGACATTTGTTCGGGAGCGCCAACCTGAACCTGCCGTCGCGCTTTCTCAAGGACATTCCGCCGGCTCTCGTCGACGGGTCGGCGGGAATCCCGCAGGGCGTTCCTGATGCCGGCATGGCGCCGGCCCGTGCGATCGAGGCGGCGCGCCCCTCGGCGCCGGTCGAGCTGGTGCAGCGGTACCGGCCGGGTGACCAGGTCGAGCACCGGTCCTGGGGGCGCGGGAGCGTGCTGAAGAGCACGATGACCCGAACCGACGAGGAGATCATCGTGAAATTCGACCGGGTCGGCATGAAGATCCTCGCCGTCAGCCTGGCGCCCATCGTCAAGGTGTGAACACCGCCCGCAAAGCCAACCAGGAGGCACAGGCTCGCGTTCTCGAGCTGCGCAGCCTCATCGAGCGCGCGAACCGGCAGTATTACGAGCTCGACCAGCCGGAGATCACCGATGCCGAGTACGACGCCCTGTTCCGCGAGCTCGTCGACCTGGAGACGCAGTATCCCGAGCTGATCACCCCCGACTCGCCGAGCCAGCGAGTCGGAGGGCCGCCGTCCGACGCCTTTGCGAAGGTGACCCACCGCACGCCGATGTTGAGTCTCGGCAATGCCTTCGACCGCGATGAGGTGCGGGAGTTCGACAAGCGCGTTCGGCGGGCGCTCGGGGACGTCAAAGTCGAGTACGTGACCGAACTGAAGATCGACGGGCTCGCGATGAGCCTGCTGTACGAGGACGGCCGCTACAAGATCGGGGCGACCCGCGGCGACGGCTACGTCGGCGAAGACGTGACGCCGAACGTCAAGACGATTTCCAGCGTGCCCTTATCGGTGACGGTTCCCCCGGAGTTTGCAAGGGCGTTCGAGGTTCGCGGTGAGGTCTACATGCCGAAGCGCAGCTTTCAACGACTCAACGCCGAGTTGGCCGCGGAAGGCAAGCCGCTGTTCGCCAATCCGCGCAACGCTGCCGCCGGAGCGGTCCGGCAGCTCGATCCCCGTATCACGGCCCGCCGCCGCCTCGACACGTTCATTTATGCCCTGGATCCGTCGGGCGGGGCAAAGAGCCAGGAGCAGATCCTCAACCGGCTTGGCGAGATGGGTTTTCACGTCAACACGAACCGTCGCACTCACGGCGACATTGATGCTGTCATCGGGTTCCTCGATGAGTGGCAGGAAAAACGCCACGAGCTCGACTATGGGATCGACGGGATCGTGATCAAGGTCAACGACCTTGGGCAGCAAGCGGAGCTCGGTTTCGTGTCTCGCAGCCCGCGCTGGGCCCTTGCCTTCAAGTTCCCGCCGGAACAGGCCGAGACGATCGTCGACGACATCAAGGTCTACGTGGGGCGGACGGGGGCGATCACCCCGGTCGCCTGGCTCACGCCCGTGCAGATTGGGGGGACCACGGTCAGCCGGGCAACGCTGCACAACGAGGATGAGGTCGCGCGGAAAGACGTGCGGCCCGGCGACCACGTCATCATCCAGCGCGCCGGCGATGTGATCCCCGAAGTCGTCCGCGTGCTGACGGAGAAACGCTCGACGTCGAGCCGTCCATGGCACATGCCGAGGAAATGTCCCGAATGTGGGACGGACCTGGTGCGCGAGCCGGGCGAGGCCGCCACGCGCTGCATCAATCCAACGTGTCCAGCCCAGGTGCTCGAGCATTTCCGACACTTCGTCGGCTCGCTCGACATCGAGGGCCTGGGGTACGCCACCCTGCAGCAGCTGATCGACCGCAAGCTGGTCAAGGACCCGGCGGACCTCTATCACCTCACAAAGGACCAGCTACTGAGCCTGGACGGCTTTGCTGGAAAATCGGCGCAAAACCTGCTCGACCGAATCGCCGCCAGCAAGTCGACGACGTTTCTGCGGTTTCTTTCTGCGCTCGCCATCAACCATGTCGGCTGGACGATGGCCGGCCTGTTGGCCGATCACTTCGGAACCATCGACCGGTTGCAAGCGGCCAGCGTGGACGACCTCCGGGCCATCGGCGGCGTCGGCCCGACCGTGGCGGAGGACGTCCACGAGTACTTCCAGCGGCCCGAGTCTCGCCGCCTCATCGAGCGTCTGCTCGCGGCCGGGATCGA